>NZ_JANEWJ010000010.1:0-141971 GCF_028069755.1 Citrobacter sp. Igbk 16
GAATTTTTTCTTTATGCCTCCAGTTGGACGGTTAATTAAAATGGAGTAATTGAGATAAATAGCGACATTAATAAACCAAAATTTTTAATATCAACTACTAATATTTAACCTTGCTTTTACATTTATTTTTGAGTAGACAAAAATAAAAAAACAGGGCGCTTAAAGCGCCCCGTAATATAGCCCAGACAATACGTTTAGCCTACTCAACATAGGCTGTTTGCCACTATTTTGACCAGTGCGCTGCTTTCGCGCGTTGCAGCTTCTCATAGGCTTTCAGCAGAGACTGATGTGCCGGGAAAGCCTGCAGATCGCTATCAACTGTTTGTAATCCGTAGAATGGCGCTTCTCCGCTCATTGCTGCACTTGCTGCTTCAACTGCCTCTGCACCGTACATACGAACAAATGCGTTAAGATACTGCAGCGGCTGGCGGTCCTCTTCTTGTGACAACAGCAGCAGAGTTTGCAGGCAACGGTAATAGTTTGCGCGTTCAGCACTAAAGACGGATGCGTTAAATTCCATTGTCCATTCCGTCCAGATCAGTGCCTGCTCAAGGTCACCACCCGCCAGAGCCAGCATTACTTTGAGTTCGCCAATGCGCAGGGTATACCAGCCATTATCCGCACCGGTCGCCAAACCCAGAAGCTCACGTACGCGAGTGAAGTCGTCAAACCCTTCTTCATCCAGCTGTGCGAGCAGGTTGAGGTAGTCTTCTTTTTCCCATTCGCTACCCGGCAGAGACAGAATAGTGTCGCGCAGATGCGCGCCCATGCTGTTGTTGGCTAACCACAAATCTTCTGCTGGGTAGATGTCAGACATACCCGGAACGATAATGCGGCAAGCGTAAACGCTCAGATGCTCGTAGTCGGCGATGTAGACTTCTTTATCTTCCGCTTTGAAGATGGTCATCAGGGTTGCAAACTCTTCTTCCGTTGTACCGGAGAAATTCCAGTCAACGAACGGGTAATCGGCATCCTGCTTGAACAGATCCCAGGAGATCAGACCGCTGGAATCGATGAAGTGCGTTTCGAGGTTAGTGTGCTCAGCCACTTCTTCATCGTCGAAGGTTGGGGGGGTGAAGACATCAAGATCTTTCAGACCACGGCCCTGCAACAGCTCAGTGACGGTACGCTCCAGTGCAACACCGAAATCCGGGTGCGCACCGAAAGAGGCAAAACAGGTACCGTTAGCCGGGTTGAACAGTACAACGCAGATAACCGGGTATTTGCCGCCCAGCGAGCCGTCGTACGCGAAGATTGGAAATCCTTCGGCCTCCAGCTTTGCAATGGATTCAACGACTGCCGGGTAACGCGCCATCACTTCGGCCGGAATTTCCGGCAGGCTGATACTTTCCGCGATAATGCGGTTCTTCACATAGCGCTCAAAAACTTCAGACAGCCCCTGAACACGGGCTTCATTCGGTGTGTTACCTGCAGACATACCGTTAGATACGTACAGGTTACCGATAATGTTCATCGGAATGTAAACGGTCTGATTATCTGACTGGCGGGTAAACGGCAGGCCGCAAACGCCGCGTTCTTCATTGCCGGATTGCAGATCGATAAGCATGCTACCGGTCAGTTCATTGTCTGGATCGTAGAATGCACGCAGACGCGCATCCAGCAAACCTTCAGGTACGTCATCATCTTCAGTCAGTGGGAACCATTTTTCGTTCGGGTAATGTACGAACGGGCCGTTAGCGATGGTTTCGCCCAGCCAGAAATCCGCAAAGAAGTAATTCGTGGACAGACGCTCAAAATATTCGCCCAGTGCGGAAGCCAGCGCCGCTTTTTTCGTCGCACCTTTACCGTTGGTAAAGCACAGCGCGCATTCTTTGTCGCGAATATGTACAGACCAGACGTTAGGAACGGGATTCAACCATGAGGCTTCTTCAATTTGAAAACCGAGGTCGAGTAATTTTTGCTGGAAGCGAGCGATGGAATCTTCCAGTGCGGCATCTTTGCCGGGGATAAATGTTTGCGTCATGAAAATCACTTTTGTCGTACGGAAAGCGCGCAATGATACGGGTTTTCAATGAATGGCGCTATCGCCGCTGGAGCCTCGGCGTAAATAAAGCCTTTGATTCACACCGTAGCGTGTTCAGTCGAATGTTTGCGGACTATCTGCTGAAGGGAAGGGGGGCTTCTTTCTTTATATATCTCTGCGCTATGCAAAACCAGAATGGTCGCAGGTCGGTTGGGCAAAACGCGCCTCCTGATAGCGAAAATCTCGGTTTTTATCCGTCAATCCGATAGATTCTGTTGTGTGACGCATCGCTCATTTTTGCCCTGGCCAGTTTTACCCATTGCGGCGCGTGTCACTGAATGATAAAACCGATATCCACAGGAATAACTTATACCCAATGTCTGTCACAGGAATTATCGTAAACGACAGGATGTTGATTGGATAACAACACAACGTGGTGAGGGGAAATGGCTCAGGTCTTCAATTTTAGTTCAGGTCCGGCAATGCTTCCGGCGGAAGTACTTAAACTGGCTCAACAGGATCTTTGTGACTGGAACGGTCTTGGCACGTCGGTGATGGAAATTAGCCACCGAGGCAAAGAGTTTATCCAGGTTGCAGAGGAAGCGGAGCAGGATTTTCGCGATCTTCTCAGTATCCCCTCCAACTATAAAGTGTTGTTCTGCCATGGCGGTGGTCGCGGGCAGTTCGCGGGTATCCCGTTAAATATTCTGGGTGATAAAACCACCGCGGATTACGTCGATGCCGGTTATTGGGCCGCCAGTGCAATTAAAGAAGCGAAAAAATACTGCACGCCAAACGTTATTGATGCCAAAGTCACCGTTGATGGCCTGCGCGCTGTTAAGCCGATGAGCGAATGGCTGCTTTCTGACAACGCGGCATATCTGCACTATTGCCCGAACGAAACCATCGACGGTATCGCGATTGATGAAACGCCGAATTTTGCCAGCAATGTGGTCGTCACGGCGGATCTGTCTTCTACCATTCTTTCCGCGCCGCTTGATGTTAGCCGCTATGGCGTTATCTACGCGGGTGCGCAGAAAAATATTGGCCCTGCGGGGCTGACCATTGTCATCGTACGTGAAGATTTACTGGGTAAAGCCCACGTGTCTTGCCCGTCGATCCTTGACTATACCGTACTGAATGACAACGACTCCATGTTTAACACGCCACCGACCTTTGCCTGGTATCTGTCAGGCCTGGTCTTTAAATGGCTGAAAAAACAGGGCGGTGTCAGTGCAATGGATAAAATTAACCAGCAAAAAGCAGAACTGCTGTACGGCGTGATTGATAACAGTGATTTCTACCGCAACGATGTGGCGAAGTCGAACCGTTCACGCATGAACGTACCGTTCCAGTTGGCTGACAGCGCGCTCGATAAACTCTTCCTGGAAGAGTCGTTTGCTGCGGGTCTGCATGCACTGAAGGGACACCGTGTGGTTGGCGGAATGCGGGCTTCAATCTATAACGCTATGCCGCTGGAAGGCGTAAAAGCACTGACCGATTTCATGGTCGATTTCGAGCGTCGCCGCGGCTAATCTGCTGTACTTTTCATCCCCACAGCCAGCCTGTGGGGTTTTTATGTCTGTTTTTGAGAGTTGAGTTTCATGGAATCCCTGACGTTACAACCCATTGCGCGGGTGGATGGCACCATCAATCTGCCTGGATCCAAAAGTGTTTCTAACCGCGCTTTGCTGCTGGCTGCATTAGCAAATGGCACCACTGTCCTGACAAACCTGCTGGACAGTGATGATGTCCGCCATATGCTGAATGCGCTGAATGCGTTGGGGATTAGCTATACCCTTTCGGCCGATCGTACCCGCTGTGAAATTACGGGGAATGGTGGTCCGCTGCATGCCGAAGGTGCTGTAGAGCTGTTCCTTGGTAACGCCGGAACCGCAATGCGCCCGCTGGCCGCAGCTCTGTGCCTGGGCAGCAATGATATCGTGTTGACGGGTGAACCGCGCATGAAAGAGCGCCCGATTGGCCATCTGGTTGATGCGCTGCACCAGGGCGGAGCGAATATTGAATACCTGGAGCAGGAAAACTATCCGCCTTTACGTCTGCGTGGTGGCTTCGACGGAGGACAGGTTGAGGTAGACGGCAGCGTTTCCAGCCAGTTCCTGACCGCGCTGCTGATGACGGCACCGCTGGCACCGCAGGATACGACGATCGCGATTAAAGGCGATCTGGTGTCAAAACCGTACATCGACATCACGCTGAACCTGATGAAAACGTTTGGTGTTGACATTGAAAACCAGAACTACCAGCGTTTTGTCGTACAAGGCAACCAACAATACCAGTCTCCGGGCGCTTATCTGGTAGAAGGCGATGCTTCATCGGCCTCGTACTTTCTCGCGGCTGGCGCGATCAAAGGCGGTACGGTGAAGGTTACCGGAATTGGGCGTCATAGCATGCAGGGTGATATTCGCTTTGCCGATGTGCTGGAAAAAATGGGCGCGACCGTGACATGGGGTGATGATTTTATTGCCTGTACTCGCGGTGAGTTGAACGCTGTTGATATGGATATGAATCATATTCCTGATGCGGCAATGACCATTGCGACCGCTGCGCTGTTTGCAAAGGGCACAACGACTTTACGGAACATTTACAACTGGCGTGTCAAAGAGACTGACCGTCTGTTTGCTATGGCAACCGAGCTACGGAAAGTGGGTGCGGAAGTTGAAGAGGGGCATGATTTTATCCGTATCACTCCGCCGGTTAAGCTGCAGTTTGCGGATATTGCGACCTATAACGATCACCGTATGGCGATGTGTTTCTCGCTGGTGGCGCTGTCTGACACACCCGTTACCATTCTTGACCCGAAATGTACCGCGAAAACCTTCCCGGATTACTTCGAACAATTGGCCCGTATCAGCACACCTGCCTGACTTTATTGCCGCATCTTCGGGTGCGGCACATTCCGTCATCTCCGATTGCCCATTTATTCTACACTCAGCTTCAATGAGTCTGTATTTTTCACACAAAGATAACGTTCGTAGACGTTGGCGCGTATAATGCGCGGCGTTCACGTTAACGTATGCCTGTTTAAGGAGAAAAAGATGACGGCAATTGCCCCGGTTATTACCATTGATGGCCCAAGTGGTGCAGGTAAAGGCACCTTGTGCAAGGCAATGGCGGAAGCATTGCAGTGGCATCTGTTAGATTCAGGCGCGATCTACCGTGTACTGGCTCTTGCGGCGTTGCATCATCATGTTGATGTGACTTCTGAAGATGCTCTGGTACCGCTTGCATCGCATCTGGATGTGCGTTTTATCTCAACAGACGGCAATCTGGAAGTTATTCTGGAAGGCGAAGATGTCAGTGGTGAAATCCGCACTCAGGAAGTGGCAAATGCCGCATCCCAGGTGGCTGCATTTCCCCGTGTGCGCGAAGCGCTTTTGCGCCGCCAACGTGCCTTCCGCGAAGCACCTGGCCTGATCGCTGACGGACGCGATATGGGCACGGTGGTATTCCCTGATGCGCCAGTAAAAATTTTTCTGGACGCCTCCTCGCAAGAACGTGCGCATCGACGTATGCTACAGTTGCAGGAGAAGGGCTTTAGTGTTAACTTTGAACGCCTTTTGGCCGAGATCGAAGAACGCGATGATCGTGATCGCAACCGTGCTGTAGCGCCGCTGGTTCCCGCTGCTGATGCTTTAGTTTTGGATTCAACCCGATTAAGCATTGAGCAAGTGATTGAAAAAGCGTTACAATACGCGCGCCAAAAACTGGCTCTCGCATAAGTGCGACCGAATTTGCAGTACCCCCGTTGCAATGGATTGACAGCGGGTATGTTAAACAACCCCATCCGGCATGGAGCCAGGTGGACGTTAAATATGAAACCTGAAGATTAAACATGACTGAATCTTTTGCTCAACTGTTTGAAGAATCCTTAAAAGAAATCGAAACCCGTCCGGGTTCCATCGTTCGTGGTGTTGTTGTTGCTATCGACAAAGACGTAGTACTGGTTGACGCCGGTCTGAAATCTGAGTCCGCCATTCCGGCAGAGCAGTTCAAAAACGCCCAGGGCGAGCTGGAAATCCAGGTTGGTGACGAAGTTGACGTTGCTCTGGATGCAGTAGAAGACGGCTTCGGTGAAACCCTGCTGTCCCGTGAAAAAGCTAAACGTCACGAAGCTTGGATCACGCTGGAAAAAGCTTACGAAGAAGCTGCAACCGTTACTGGTGTTATCAATGGCAAAGTCAAGGGTGGCTTCACTGTTGAGCTGAATGGTATTCGCGCGTTCCTGCCGGGTTCCCTGGTAGACGTTCGTCCGGTCCGCGACACGCTGCACCTGGAAGGCAAAGAGCTTGAATTCAAAGTCATCAAGCTGGATCAGAAGCGTAACAACGTTGTTGTTTCCCGTCGTGCCGTTATCGAATCCGAAAACAGCGCAGAACGCGATCAGCTGCTGGAAAACCTGCAGGAAGGCATGGAAGTTAAAGGTATCGTTAAGAACCTCACTGACTACGGTGCATTCGTTGATCTGGGTGGCGTTGACGGCCTGCTGCACATCACCGACATGGCATGGAAACGCGTTAAGCATCCGAGCGAAATCGTAAACGTTGGCGACGAAATCACTGTTAAAGTGCTGAAGTTCGACCGCGAGCGTACTCGTGTATCTCTGGGCCTGAAACAGCTGGGCGAAGATCCATGGGTAGCTATCGCTAAGCGTTATCCGGAAGGTACCAAACTGACTGGCCGCGTGACCAACCTGACCGACTACGGCTGCTTCGTTGAAATCGAAGAAGGCGTTGAAGGCCTGGTTCACGTTTCCGAAATGGATTGGACCAACAAAAACATCCACCCGTCCAAAGTTGTTAACGTTGGCGACGTAGTGGAAGTTATGGTTCTGGATATCGACGAAGAACGTCGTCGTATCTCCCTGGGTCTGAAGCAGTGCAAAAACAACCCATGGCAGCAGTTCGCGGAAACCCACAACAAGGGCGACCGTGTTGAAGGTAAAATCAAGTCTATCACTGACTTCGGTATCTTCATCGGCCTGGACGGCGGCATCGACGGCCTGGTTCACCTGTCTGACATCTCCTGGAACGTTGCAGGCGAAGAAGCAGTACGTGAATACAAAAAAGGCGACGAAATCGCAGCAGTTGTTCTGCAGGTTGATGCAGAACGTGAGCGTATCTCTCTGGGCGTTAAACAGCTCGCAGAAGATCCGTTCAACAACTGGGTTGCACTGAACAAGAAAGGCGCAATCGTAAACGGTAAAGTCACTGCAGTTGACGCTAAAGGCGCAACCGTAGAACTGGCTGACGGCGTTGAAGGTTACCTGCGCGCTTCTGAAGCTTCCCGCGACCGCGTTGAAGATGCAACTCTGGTTCTGAGCGTAGGCGACGACGTTGAAGCTAAATTCACCGGCGTTGATCGTAAGAACCGTGCAATCAGCCTGTCTGTTCGTGCTAAAGACGAAGCTGATGAGAAAGATGCAATCGCAACTGTTAACAAACAGGAAGATGCAAACTTCTCTAACAACGCAATGGCTGAAGCTTTCAAAGCAGCTAAAGGCGAGTAATATCGAGTACTCTATACCCTAAATAATTCGAGTTGCAGGAAGGCGGCAAGGGAGCGAATCCCCAGGAGCTTACTTCAGTAAGTGATTGGGGTGAACGAGCGTAGCCAACGCACATGCAGCTTGAAGTATGACGGGTATAATCCTTTGTGCTATTAACAGCACAAAGGGTGACGAGTAGCTTGACAGATTACAGGATTCGTCCTGTAATCAATGACAAAGGGCGGCTACGGCCGCCCTTAATCAATGCAGCAGCTAATTTTGCCTTTAAGGAACCGGAGGAATCATGACCAAGTCAGAATTGATTGAAAGACTTGCAACCCAGCAACCTCATATTCCCGCGAAAGCGGTTGAAGATGCAGTAAAAGAGATGCTGGAACATATGGCCTCGACTCTTGCGCAGGGCGAGCGTATTGAAATCCGCGGTTTCGGTAGTTTTTCTTTGCATTACCGCGCACCACGCACCGGACGTAATCCGAAGACTGGCGATAAAGTGGATCTGGAAGGAAAATATGTTCCGCACTTTAAACCGGGTAAAGAACTGCGCGATCGCGCCAATATTTACGGTTAAGTCCTCAGCAAGACTTAGCTCCGAGAAAAGCACCTGTATGGGTGCTTTTTTCATTTTTACCTCTCTGTACTGGAATCGCTCTCCCAACCTGGTTGTATGTTACATCTGCAGTTAAATAACAGCGGAATGCACCTCGTTTACCGGTAAATAGTTGCCAGACATCTGCTGAGTTGTCCTGCACACTCTCTGTCACAGGGAGGTGTCATATGAAAATAACAACAATCAGTACGTGTGCGTTATGCGGCATTCTCCCGCTGACGGTATTACCCGTATTACCTGACATGCTGTGTGTCAGCTTTGTATTTGGTCTGGCGTGTCTGCTTTGTCTCATTCCTCATCGATATATGCATTACGTCGGATTAGTCCTGCTGTTTTTCCTGTGGGGAATACTGGCAGCGAAAGAGGTTCTCTGGGCTGGGGATACGCTCCCGGCCAAAACGCAGCAGGCTATCGTTCAAATAACCGGGACCGACAATATGACCACGCACTACGGTCAGATTACACACCTTCAGGGGAGACGGATATTTCCTGCCGTTGGCGTCGTCCTGTATGGGCAGTACTTACCCGGCGATGTTTGCGCAGGTCAGACATGGGCGATGACGCTGAAAGTTCGCGCTGTGCATGGGCAACTGAATGAAGGTGGATTTGATAGCCAGCGCTATGCATTGGCACAGCATCAGCCGCTGACGGGGCGTTTTCTGCAGGCCTCAGTGATTACGCCGCAATGCAGTCTGCGTGCACGTTATCTCTCCTCGCTAAAAACCACGCTTGCCGCCTATCCCTGGCAGCAAGTCATACTGGGGTTAGGGATGGGGGAACGTTTGTCTGTATCGCAGGCGGTAAAAAATATAATGCGTGATACCGGAACAGCACATTTGATGGCTATTTCCGGGCTGCATATTGCTTTTGCCGCACTCCTCGCTGGCGGACTGATACGCGGTGGACAATTTTTTATGCCGGCACGCTGGATCTGCTGGCAGGCTCCGCTAGTCGGGGGTGTGCTCTGCGCTGTATTTTATGCCTGGCTGACGGGGCTGCAGCCACCGGCATTACGCACGGTCACCGCGCTAATGGTATGGGGGGGACTAAAACTAAGCGGCAGGCAGTGGAGTGGCTGGGCAGTCTGGATTACCTGCCTGGCAGCAATTGTGGTAGTGGATCCGGTCGCGGTGCTTTCACAAAGCCTGTGGTTGTCTGCTTTCGCCGTAGCGGCGCTGATATTCTGGTATCAGTGGATGCCGATGCCGTACTGGCCACTCCCGCGTATCGGGCGTGCAGCACTGGCGCTTGCTCATCTTCAGTTGGGTATTACGGTGCTGCTTCTGCCTGTCCAAATCGCATTATTTCACGGTATTAGCCTGACCTCATTCTTGGCCAATTTATTTGCGGTACCGCTGGTCACATTTGTTTCAGTTCCCCTGATATTAGCGGGAATGGTCGTGCATTTAACCGGTCAGGTGATGATTGAGGCGGGATTGTGGTATTTCGCTGACCGTTCTCTGGCACTGTTATTTTGGGGACTCAATAGCTTACCGGAAGGATGGATCAACATTGATGGACGTTGGCAATGGCTTGCGCTGTCCCCATGGCTGACGCTTATTGCATGGCGATTAAAAGCATGGAAAACGCTACCGGTTGCCTGTTTTACCGGACTTTTGTTATTGAGTGGACCATTCTGGAGAACACCCCGCGCTGATTTGTGGCAGGTCCATATGCTGGATGTAGGGCAGGGACTGGCAATGGTGATTGTCCGTAATGGTAAAGCGATTCTCTATGATACCGGATTGGCCTGGCCAGAGGGCGATAGTGCGCAGCAGTTGATCATTCCCTGGCTACGTTGGCACAACCTGGAACCGCAAGGGGTAATTCTAAGCCACGAACATTTGGATCACCGGGGAGGGTTGCAATCACTACAGCAAGCCTGGCCGTCGCTGTGGATTAGAAGTCCGTTGGGCTGGAAAGGTCATCTCCCTTGTTTTCGCGGGGAACGCTGGCAGTGGCAGGGATTAACATTTAGCGCACATTGGCCAGTCAGTGGAAATAAAGAGCAGGGGAATAACCATTCCTGTGTGGTAAAGGTGGATGACGGACATCAGAGTATTCTTCTGACAGGTGATATTGAATCCCCAGCTGAACAAAAAATGCTAAGTCACTACTGGCAGCATCTGCAGGCTACGTTTGTGCAGGTTCCACACCATGGGAGTAACACGTCATCCTCATTGGCGCTAGTTCAACGCATTGGTGGACAGGCCGCAATAGCCTCTGCATCCCGCTACAATGCCTGGCGTCTACCGTCATGGAAAGTCCGGCAGCGTTACCGGCAACAAAATTACCAGTGGCTGGACACACCCCACCAGGGGCAAATCACGCTGGATATTTATCAAAAAAGTTGGCGAATACGCAGTTTACGGGATCAGATTTTACCCCGTTGGTATCATCAGTGGTTTGGCGTGTTGGAGGATAACGGGTAGAATATGCGGCTATTCTAACAAATGCTGGTTTTTTGAATGCATAACGATAAAGATCTCTCTACGTGGCAGACGTTTCGCCGACTATGGCCAACCATAGCGCCTTTTAAATCGGGTCTGATCGTGGCGGGTATAGCGTTAGTCCTTAACGCGGCCAGCGATACCTTCATGTTATCGCTCCTCAAGCCATTACTGGATGATGGTTTTGGTAAAACCGATCGCTCTGTGCTGCTGTGGATGCCGCTGGTGGTCATTGGGCTGATGATAGTTCGTGGTATTACGAGCTATGTCTCCAGCTACTGTATTTCATGGGTGTCAGGCAAAGTGGTCATGACCATGCGCCGCCGCCTGTTTGGTCATATGATGGGCATGCCTGTCGCCTTTTTTGATAAACAGTCCACCGGTACGCTGCTGTCTCGTATTACCTATGATTCAGAGCAGGTCGCGTCTTCGTCTTCCGGCGCATTGATCACTGTGGTACGTGAAGGGGCCTCAATTATTGGCCTGTTTATCATGATGTTCTACTACAGTTGGCAGCTGTCATTGATCCTGATTGTGCTGGCACCCATCGTGTCGGTGGCCATTCGCGTGGTCTCCAAGCGTTTTCGTAACATCAGTAAAAACATGCAAAACACCATGGGGCAGGTTACCACCAGTGCAGAGCAGATGCTGAAAGGCCACAAAGAAGTGTTGATTTTTGGTGGTCAGGAAGTTGAAACCAAGCGTTTTGATAAAGTCAGCAACAAGATGCGTTTGCAGGGGATGAAGATGGTTTCTGCCTCTTCTATCTCCGATCCTATCATCCAGTTGATCGCTTCTCTGGCTCTGGCTTTCGTGTTATATGCGGCCAGTTTCCCAAGCGTGATGGAAAACCTGACGGCAGGGACAATTACCGTTGTCTTCTCTTCAATGATCGCCCTGATGCGTCCGCTGAAATCACTGACTAACGTCAATGCACAGTTCCAGCGCGGTATGGCGGCATGCCAGACCTTATTTACGATTCTGGATAGCGAACAAGAGAAAGATGAAGGTAAACGCGTCATTGAACGCGCTTCCGGCGATCTGGAGTTCCGTAATGTGACCTTTACCTACCCGGGCCGTGACATTCCTGCGTTACGTAACATCAACTTGAATATTCCGGCGGGCAAAACCGTTGCCCTGGTTGGACGTTCTGGTTCTGGTAAATCCACCATCGCCAGCCTGATTACGCGCTTCTACGATATTGATGAAGGGCAGATTCTAATGGATGGGCACGACCTGCGTGAATACACCCTGTCATCTCTGCGCGATCAGGTGGCGCTGGTATCGCAGAACGTTCACCTGTTCAATGATACGGTTGCCAACAATATCGCCTACGCACGTACCGATATGTATAGCCGTGAGCAGATCGAAAAAGCCGCACAGATGGCCTACGCCATGGATTTCATCAACAAGATGGATGATGGTCTGGATACGGTGATTGGCGAAAACGGCGTGCTGCTTTCAGGTGGTCAGCGCCAGCGTATCGCCATTGCTCGCGCTTTGCTGCGCGACAGCCCGATCCTGATCCTCGATGAAGCTACGTCGGCGCTGGATACCGAATCTGAACGCGCGATTCAGTCTGCACTTGATGAGCTACAGAAAAACCGTACTTCTCTGGTTATTGCCCACCGCCTTTCTACCATTGAACAGGCAGACGAGATCATCGTGGTGGAAGACGGGCTGATTGTTGAGCGCGGAACTCATAGCGAACTGCTTGAGCAGCGTGGGGTTTATGCACAATTACATAAAATGCAATTTGGTCAATGATCGCACGTATCTGGTCCGGTGAATCGCCGTTATGGCGATTATTACTGCCACTTTCCTGGCTGTATGGTCTGGTGAGTGGCGGGATTCGTCTATGCTACAAGCTTGGGCTTAAACGTGCATGGCGTGCGCCAGTACCGGTGGTGGTGGTCGGTAATCTTACCGCAGGTGGCAATGGTAAAACACCGGTAGTCATCTGGCTGGTTGAGCAGCTGCAGCAACGCGGTATTCGTGTGGGCGTAGTGTCTCGCGGCTATGGCGGGAAAGCAGCGACTTATCCGCTATTGCTAACGGCAGACACCACTACTGCAGAAGCGGGTGATGAGCCTGTGCTTATCTTTCAACGTACCGGCGTACCCGTAGCGGTATCTCCGGTAAGATCGGATGCGGTAAAAGCGATCCTTGCTCATCATGATGTGCAGATCATTGTGACGGACGATGGGTTACAGCACTATCGTCTGGCTCGTGATGTTGAAATCGTGGTGATTGACGGTGTGCGTCGGTTTGGTAACGGCTGGTGGCTTCCTGCGGGTCCAATGCGTGAGCGTGCTGGTCGGCTGAAATCGGTGGATGCCACGATCGTTAATGGCGGCGTTGCGCGACCGGGTGAAATTCCCATGCATCTTGAGCCGGGACTGGCCGTTAATTTACGTACCGGTGAACGCCGCGATGTCGCGCAACTTCCTGATATTGTCGCCATGGCGGGTATCGGCCACCCACCCCGTTTTTTTGCCACGCTTGAGGCATGTGGTGCAAGGCCACAAAAATGTGTCGCACTGGCGGACCATCAGTCTCTGACCTACAGTGACGTCAGTGCGTTGTTAGCCGAAGGACAAACGCTGGTGATGACGGAAAAAGATGCCGTCAAATGCCGCGCATTTGCTGATGATAACTGGTGGTATTTACCCGTTGACGCACATCTGTCAGGCGAACGACCTGATGCGTTGCTGGATAGCTTAATCTCGCTGACTCGCTAACCGATTCAAGCTGCGGCAGCGGATCATTTATGAGGCCATAAATGTCGTTGCCGCACCTTTCTTTGACGGATGCCCGTCATCTTCACCTTGCTGCACAAGGTCTGCTGAAAAAAACACGTCGTCGGGCAACGCCGGCGGATATTCTGGCGACCATTTCTCGCATGTCCCTATTGCAAATCGATACCATCAATATTGTCGCGCGCAGTCCCTATCTGGTGCTGTTTAGCCGTTTGGGTGACTATTCCCCCCAATGGCTCGATGACGCCTTACTGCAGGGTGAACTGATGGAGTACTGGGCGCATGAAGCCTGTTTTTTACCGCGCAGCGACTTTATGCTGATACGCCATCGGATGTTGGCTCCGGAAAAAATGGGCTGGAAATACAAAGCGGCGTGGATGAAAGAACATGCACATGAAATTGAGCAACTGCTCCAGCACATCCAACATAACGGGCCGGTTCGTTCAGCCGATTTTGAGCATCCTCGTAAGGGCTCCAGCGGCTGGTGGGAATGGAAGCCGCATAAGCGTCATCTGGAAGGGCTTTTTACATCCGGGAAAGTGATGGTGGTGGAGCGGCGTAATTTTCAGCGAGTGTATGATTTAACGCAGCGCGTCATGCCTCATTGGGATGACGAGCGTGACCGGCTGTCGCAGGATGAAGCCGAAATTGTGATGCTGGATAATAGCGCTCGTAGTTTGGGTATTTTCCGTGAGCAGTGGTTGGCGGATTATTATCGACTGAAGCGCCCGGCGTTAAAAAACTGGTGCGATATGCGAAGGGAACAGCGACATATAATTCCTGTTGATGTAGAAGGGCTGGGCACCCTGTGGCTGCATAGCAACCTTCAGCCGCAACTGGAACTTGCTCTGGCAGGAAAGTTGACTGCCACTCACAGCGCTGTTTTATCCCCGTTTGACCCGGTGGTCTGGGATCGTAAACGGGCTGAACAGCTGTTTGATTTTAGCTACCGACTGGAATGCTATACGCCAGCGGCTAAACGTCAGTACGGCTATTTTGTCTTACCTCTGCTGCATCGCGGCCAGTTGGTTGGACGTATAGATGCCAAAATGCACCGTAAAACCGCTGTGCTGGAAGTCATTTCACTGTGGTTACAGGATGGCGTTAGGCCCGGGGTGACGCTACAAAAAGGCTTGCTCCAGGCCATCAGTGATTTTGCTCGCTGGCAGCAAGCGACGCGAGTGACATTGGGGGATTGCCCGGACGGTTTATTTGCTGACTCTCGGCACGGTTGGGAAATAGACCCAGCCTCTTAATTGATTATGTTAATATTTACGGATTCACAATCCGGTCCATCTGGAGGAACTATGGATCATCGTCTGCTTGAAATCATTGCCTGCCCGGTATGCAATGGAAAACTCTGGTTTAACCAGGAAAAACAGGAACTGATTTGTAAACTGGATAACCTTGCTTTCCCACTGCGCGATGGCATTCCCGTTTTGCTGGAAACCGAAGCCCGTGTTCTGACTGCTGATGAGAGTAAATCATGAGTTTTGTGGTCATTATTCCCGCGCGTTATGCATCCACGCGTTTGCCGGGTAAGCCGCTGCTGGATATCAACGGCAAGCCTATGATTGTGCATGTGCTGGAGCGAGCGCGTGAATCTGGCGCTGAGCGTATTATTGTTGCCACCGATCATGAAGATGTCGCTCGCGCGGTAGAAGCGGTGGGTGGCGAAGTGTGCATGACACGTGCCGATCACCAGTCTGGCACGGAGCGACTGGCGGAAGTTGTCGAAAAATGTGGTTTTAGCGATGATACCGTTATCGTGAACGTACAGGGCGATGAGCCGATGATCCCGGCGGTCATTATTCGTCAGGTGGCAGAAAATCTGGCGCAACGTCAGGTTGGAATGGCGACGCTGGCAGCCCCCATTCATAGCGCGGAAGAAGCGTTTAATCCGAATGCGGTAAAAGTTGTGCTGGATGCCGAAGGCTATGCACTCTATTTTTCCCGTGCGACGATCCCATGGGATCGTGACCGTTTTGCCAAAAGCCTCGAAACGGTGGGCGATACCTTCCTGCGTCACCTGGGCATTTACGGTTATCGCGCCGGATTTATTCGCCGTTATGTAAACTGGCAGCCGAGCCCGCTTGAGCATATTGAAATGCTGGAACAACTGCGTGTGCTGTGGTACGGCGAAAAAATTCACGTCGCCGTTGCCAAGGAAGTTCCTGGCACAGGGGTTGATACCGCTGAAGATCTTGAGCGTGTTCGCGCTGAGATGCGTTAGTTTTTCTCACGATTCTCCATCAAGATACGCTGAATAATTTAAGTTGCAGGAGGCTTTACTCACCTGCAGCTTGAAGTATGACGCGTATTTTTGGGAGGCGTATCGTATCGTTACGCTTTTCCTCCACTTTTCTTTTCATCAATTGATCTCATCCGGGTGACATCTGTCTGCACGACGCTCATTATGAAAGCAGTAGCATTTATGAGGGCAATATGAAATGGAACAGTTGCGTGCCGAACTCAGCCATCTGTTGGGTGAAAAACTCAGTCGTATTGAATGCGTAAATGAAAAAGTGGATACGGCCCTGTGGTCACTGTATGACAGCCAGGGAAATCCGATGCCACTGATGGCGAGAAGTTTCACCACACCGGGGATGGCGCAGCAGTTAGCCTGGAAAACTACCATGCTGGCACGCAGCGGGACGGTGCGTATGCCAGTCATTTATGGGGTCTTAACGCACGAAGAGCATCCCGGCCCTGATGTCCTGTTGCTTGAGCGTTTACGCGGTGTGCCGGTAGAAGCGCCTGCCCGAACCCCGGAACGCTGGGAGCATTTAAAAGATCAGATCGTGGAAGGCTTGCTGTCGTGGCACCGTCAGGACAGTCGTGGCTGTGTGGGGGCGGTGGACAATACGCAAGAGAATCTCTGGCCATCCTGGTATCGGCAGCGTGTTGAAGTGCTATGGAGCACGTTAAACCAGTTCAACAACACCGGACTGACGATGCAGGACAAGCGAATTTTGTTTCGTACCCGAGAATGCTTACCTGCCTTGTTTGAAGGCTTTAATGATAATTGCGTACTGATCCACGGTAATTTCAGTTTACGCAGTATGCTCAAAGACGCCCGTAGCGATCAGCTTCTGGCGATGGTGGGACCTGGCTTAATGCTGTGGGCACCGAGAGAGTATGAATTGTTCCGCTTGATGGACAATGCGCTGGCGGAAAGTCTGTTGTGGCAGTATTTACAACGCGCGCCGGTGGCGGAATCATTTATCTGGCGGCGCTGGCTATACGTGTTGTGGGATGAAGTTGCGCAACTGGTCAATACCGGACGTTTTAGCCGCTCTAACTTTGATCTGGCGACTAAATCTCTGTTGCCCTGGCTCGCCTGAGTAGCCGGTTGCGGCATTGCCGGATGGCAGCCTGAGCGCCTTATCCGGCCTACAATTGAGCGCTGAACACGCCGGCCTGATAAGACGCGTGAATGTCGCCATCAGGCAGCATTCCTGTCAATGTTCCGATCCCTTCAGCCACTGCCAGATGCGCCCTAACGTTTCGTAACCAACCCGATCGCTATGCATCAGCCAGACAGGCGAAGGAATTGCTCGCTCCCACGGATTGAGTGGTGAATCGATGGCCAGTTGATTGGCGGGTGCAGGCAAAGGATGCAGTCCGGCCTGCTGGAAGAAAATCATCGCACGCGGTAAGTGCGATGCGGATGTCACCAGCAGGAACGGCGCATCGCCAATAGCCTGTTTTACTGCAATCGCTTCTTCTTCGGTATCTTTAGGTTTATCCAGCGTAATGATCTCGCTGCGGGGGACGCCCAGCGACTGCGCCACGCGAGCACCGACTTCGGCCGTGCTGACGTTATTGGTTTTCGCGGCCGCGCCGGTAAAAATCAGCTTCGATCCGGGATTCGCCCGCCACAAACGAATACCTTCATTCAGACGCGGAAGACTATTATTGATGAGGTTAGAACTCGGCGCCCACTGCGGATTCCAGGTGTACCCCCCACCCAGCACCACGATGTAGTGCACTTTTTGTGTATCCTGCCAGGTAGGATAACTGTCCTCAAGCGGTTTCAGCAGACGATCGGCGACAGGCTGCAGGCTAAGCAGTAAAAGTGCGAGCCAACTCAGGCTGATACACACTTTCCCCGTTTTCTGAAAGCGGCTAAACCAGATCAACCCCAGGCCGATGCCCATCACAAGCAGTATCAACGGAAGCGGCAGCATCATACCGCCAATCACTTTCTTCAGCGTAAAAAGCATCCTTTTTGGTTCCTTTTTTAACCATATAGCAGGGGATCTGCAGCGATATTACACCAGGAAGGTTCATTCTCGGCGTGGGTGTGACAAAATAGCGGTTTTACTTAGTCGCCCTAAAGCCAGCCAGTGGAGAGCCCGATGCGGGATCGCAATTTTGATGACATTGCAGAGAAGTTTTCCCGTAACATTTACGGCACCACCAAAGGCCAATTAAGACAGGCTATTCTTTGGCAGGATTTGGATCGCTTACTGCCCACGCTCGATGAACAGAAATTACATATTCTGGATGCAGGGGGGGGCGAAGGGCAAACGGCCATCAAAATGGCGGAGCGCGGTCACTTCGTGACATTATGCGACCTGTCCGGTGAGATGATCGCCCGTGCGCAGCAGGCAGCAGAGGCAAAAGGTGTGAGCGGAAACATGCATTTCATACAATGCGCCGCTCAGGATGTTGCTGCGCATTTGGAAAGCCCGGTTGATCTGATATTGTTTCATGCTGTGCTGGAATGGGTGGCTGAACCAGTTTGCGTGCTGCAAACCCTGTGGTCGGTATTGCGTCCCGGCGGCGCGCTATCGTTAATGTTCTACAATGCTAACGGTCTGCTGATGCACAACATGGTCGCAGGGAATTTTGACTATGTGCAGGTTGGGATGCCAAAACGTAAAAAACGTACGCTTTCACCAGACTACCCGCGTGAACCAGGACAGGTTTATCAGTGGCTGGAAGAGATTGGTTGGCAGATAACCGGTAAGACAGGCGTACGCGTGTTTCATGATTATCTGCGAGATAAGCATCAACAGCGTGACGGTTATGAAATGTTACTTGAGTTAGAAACGCGCTATTGCCGCCAGGAGCCGTATATCAGCCTTGGTCGCTATATTCATGTCACCGCGCGCAAACCGCAGATGCAAGGATAACCTATGAGTGAATTTTCCCAGACAGTCCCCGAACTGGTTGCCTGGGCCAGAAAAAATGACTTCTCCATCTCTCTGCCGGTAGACAGACTTTCGTTCCTGCTGGCGGTGGCCACGCTGAACGGTGAGCGACTTGACGGTGAGATGAGCGAAGGCGAGCTGGTGGATGCGTTCCGCCATGTGAGTGATGCGTTTGAGCAAACCAGCGAAACCATCGGTGTTCGCGCCAATAACGCGATTAACGACATGGTACGTCAACGTCTGCTGAACCGCTTTACCAGCGAGCAGGCGGAAGGTAACGCTATTTATCGTTTAACGCCGCTGGGGATTGGCATCACGGATTACTATATCCGCCAGCGTGAATTCTCTACATTGCGTTTGTCGATGCAGTTGTCGATTGTTGCTGGTGAGCTGAAGCGCGCGGCAGATGCCGCCGCGGAAGGTGGTGATGAATTCCACTGGCACCGCAATGTCTATGCACCATTGAAGTATTCGGTAGCGGAAATTTTCGACAGTATCGATTTGACTCAGCGCATTATGGATGAGCAGCAGCAGCAGGTAAAAGACGATATCGCACAGTTGCTGAACAAAGACTGGCGGGCGGCAATTTCCAGTTGTGAAATGCTGCTGTCTGAAACGTCTGGTACGCTGCGTGAGCTGCAGGATACGCTGGAAGCCGCAGGCGATAAGCTGCAGGCGAACCTGTTACGCATTCAGGACGCAACGATGGCGCATGACGATTTGCATTTCGTCGACAGGCTGGTGTTCGACCTGCAAAGCAAGCTCGACCGTATTATCAGCTGGGGTCAGCAATCCATCGATTTGTGGATCGGCTATGATCGTCACGTGCACAAGTTTATTCGTACCGCTATTGATATGGACAAAAATCGCGTCTTTGCCCAGCGTTTACGTCAGTCTGTCCAGAGCTATTTTGACGATCCGTGGGCGTTGACCTACGCCAATGCCGATCGTCTCCTGGATATGCGTGATGAAGAGATGGTGCTGCGTGATGAAGAGGTCACTGGCGAGTTGCCCGCTGACCTGGAATATGAAGAATTTAACGAGATCCGCGAACAGCTGGCGGCAATTATCGAAGAACAGTTGGCTATCTATAAATCCAGACAAACGCCACTGGATCTCGGATTGGTCGTGCGCGAGTATCTGGCGCAATACCCACGTGCGCGTCACTTCGACGTTGCGCGTATTGTTATCGATCAGGCGGTACGTCTTGGCGTAGCGCAAGCAGACTTCACCGGACTGCCAGCCAAATGGCAGCCGATTAATGATTACGGAGCCAAGGTACAGGCGCATGTCATTGACAAATATTGAACAAGTGATGCCGGTCAAGCTGGCGCAGGCGCTGGCGAATCCGTTATTTCCGGCGCTGGATAGCGCCTTACGTTCGGGCCGCCATATCGGCCTGGATGAACTGGATAATCATGCCTTCCTGATGGATTTTCAGGAATATTTTGAAGAGTTTTACAGCCGCTATAACGTGGAATTGATTCGTGCACCGGAGGGGTTCTTCTATCTACGTCCGCGTTCAACCACGCTTATTCCGCGCTCGGTCTTGTCTGAACTGGACATGATGGTCGGTAAAATTCTTTGCTATCTCTATCTCAGCCCGGAACGTCTGGCGAATGAAGGGATCTTTACCCAGCAAGAACTGTACGACGAGCTGCTAACGCTGGCTGATGAAGCCAAATTGCTGAAGCTAGTGAACAACCGTTCAACCGGTTCAGACGTTGACCGCCAGAAGCTACAGGAAAAGGTACGCTCTTCACTTAACCGCCTGCGCCGTTTAGGCATGGTGTGGTTTATGGGTCACGACAGCAGCAAATTCCGTATTACGGAGTCTGTGTTCCGCTTTGGCGCGGATGTGCGTAGCGGCGACGATCCACGCGAAGCACAGCGTCGCTTAATTCGTGATGGTGAGGCGATGTCGGTCGAGAACCACCTGCAGCTCAATGATGAGCCAGAAGATAATCAGCCGGACAGTGGAGAGGAAGAATAATGATTGAACGCGGTAAATTTCGCTCACTTACGCTGATTAACTGGAATGGTTTTTTTGCTCGTACGTTTGACCTTGATGAGCTGGTTACCACGCTGTCGGGTGGGAACGGGGCGGGTAAATCCACCACCATGGCGGCATTCGTTACAGCGCTTATCCCGGATTTAACCCTGCTGCATTTTCGTAATACCACCGAAGCCGGCGCAACCAGCGGCTCACGCGATAAAGGTCTGCACGGAAAGCTGAAAGCAGGTGTCTGTTACTCGATGCTTGACGTGCTCAACTCGCGCCATCAGCGTGTGGTCGTCGGCGTGCGTCTGCAGCAGGTTGCCGGGCGCGATCGTAAAGTGGACATCAAACCGTTTGCGATTCAGGGGTTGCCGATGTCGGTGCAACCAACCCAACTGGTTACGGAAACCCTGAACGAACGCCAGGCTCGCGTTCTGTCTCTCGCCGAGCTGAAAGAGAAGCTTGATGAGATGGAAGGTGTGCAGTTTAAGCAGTTTAACTCAATCACCGATTATCACTCGTTGATGTTCGATTTGGGCATCATTGCCCGTCGTCTGCGCTCTGCGTCCGACCGTAGTAAATTCTATCGCCTGATTGAAGCCTCGCTGTACGGCGGTATCTCCAGCGCCATTACCCGCTCGCTGCGTGATTACCTGCTGCCAGAAAACAGCGGCGTGCGTAAAGCGTTCCAGGATATGGAAGCGGCGCTGCGTGAAAACCGTATGACGCTGGAAGCCATTCGCGTCACCCAGTCAGATCGTGACCTGTTTAAGCATTTGATCAGCGAAGCGACTAACTATGTGGCAGCGGATTATATGCGCCACGCTAATGAACGTCGTATTCACCTCGACAAAGCGCTGGAATATCGCCGTGAACTGTACACCTCGCGCCAGCAGTTAGCGGCTGAGCAGTATAAGCACGTGGATATGGCGCGCGAGCTGGGTGAGCATAACGGCGCGGAAGGCGATCTTGAAGCCGATTATCAGGCGGCAAGCGATCACCTCAATCTGGTGCAAACTGCGCTGCGTCAGCAGGAAAAGATTGAACGCTACGAAGCGGATCTTGAAGAGTTGCAGATTCGCCTCGAAGAACAAAATGAAGTCGTGGCAGAAGCTGCCGATCGCCAGGATGAAAATGAAGCCCGTGCGGAAGCTGCCGAGCTGGAAGTGGATGAGCTGAAAAGTCAGCTGGCCGATTACCAGCAAGCGCTGGACGTTCAGCAAACGCGAGCCATCCAGTATACTCAGGCGATTCAGGCACTGAGCCGAGCCAAAGAGCTTTGCCATTTACCCGATCTCACCGCCGACAGTGCCGCTGAATGGCTGGAAACCTTCCAGGCCAAAGAGCAGGAAGCGACCGAGAAGTTGCTGACGCTGGAACAAAAAATGAGCGTGGCGCAAACTGCGCACAGCCAGTTCGAGCAGGCTTATCAGCTGGTGGCGGCTATTAATGGTCCATTGGCGCGTGGTGATGCCTGGAGCGTCGCGCGTGAGCTGCTGCGCGAAGGTGTTGAACAGCGTCATCTGGCGGAACAAGTTCAGCCATTACGCATGCGTCTGAGCGAGCTGGAACAGCGTCTGCGGGAACAGCAGGAAGCCGAGCGTCTGCTGGCTGAATTCTGCAAACGTCAGGGTAAGCATTTCGATATCGATGAGCTTGAGGCTCTGCATCAGGAGCTGGAAGCGCGTATTGCCGCCTTGTCTGACAGCGTATCGTCTGCCAGCGAACAGCGGATGGCACTGCGTCAGGAACAGGAACAGCTGCAATCCCGTATTCAGCATTTGATGCAACGAGCTCCGGTCTGGCTGGCTGCGCAAAATAGCCTGAACCAACTGAGTGAACAGTGCGGCGAAGAATTTACGTCCAGCCAGGACGTAACGGAGTATCTGCAACAGTTGCTGGAACGTGAGCGTGAAGCCATTGTTGAACGCGATGAAGTCGGCGCGCGTAAAAATGCAGTTGATGAAGAGATTGAACGTCTAAGCCAGCCGGGCGGGGCGGAAGATCAGCGTCTGAACGCACTGGCAGAACGTTTTGGCGGCGTGCTGCTGTCTGAAATCTATGACGATGTTAGCCTCGAAGATGCGCCGTACTTCTCTGCACTGTATGGCCCTTCGCGGCATGCCATCGTGGTGCCGGATCTGTCGCTGATTACTGAGCAACTTGATGGGCTGACGGATTGCCCGGAAGACCTCTACTTCATCGAAGGGGACCCGCAGTCGTTTGATGACAGCGTCTTCAGCGTCGATGAACTTGAAAAAGCGGTGGTGGTGAAAACCGCCGAGCGCCAGTGGCGTTACTCCCGCTTTCCAACGGTGCCGATTTTTGGTCGTGCCGCGCGTGAAAGCCGTATCGAAACGCTGCACGCTGAGCGTGAGGGGCTGTCTGAACGTTTTGCGACGCTTTCATTCGACGTACAGAAAACACAGCGTCTGCATCAGGCATTTAGTCGCTTTATCGGCAGCCATCTGTCGGTAGCGTTTGAGGCCGATCCAGAAGCCGAAATTCGTCAGTTGAATAGCCGTCGCGTTGAGCTCGAACGTGCGCTCACCAACCATGAAAATGATAACCAGCAAAGCCGTACGCAGTTTGAACAAGCGAAAGAAGGTGTTTCTGCCCTGAACCGTCTGCTGCCGCGTTTAAATTTGCTTGCGGATGACACATTAGCCGATCGCGTGGATGAAATTCGCGAACGCCTGGATGAAGCTCAGGAAGCGGCGCGTTTTATTCAACAACATGGTAATCAGCTGGCCAAACTGGAACCGATGGTTTCCGTTCTGCAAAATGACCCAGAGCAGTTTGAACAGCTGAAAGAAGACTACGCGTATTCTCAGCAGATGCAGCGTGATGCGCGTCAGCAGGCCTTTGCACTCACTGAAGTCGTTCAGCGTCGGGCGCATTTTAGCTATTCTGACTCTGCCGAAATGCTCAGCGGTAACAGCGATCTGAATGAGAAACTGCGTGAGCGTCTGGAACACGCGGAGGCTGAACGTACCCGTGCTCGTGAGGCTTTGCGCAGCCATGCCGCACAGCTAAGCCAGTACAATCAGGTCATGGCCTCGCTGAAAAGCTCTTATGACACCAAGAAAGAACTGCTGAACGATTTACAACGCGAACTGCAGGATATTGGCGTTCGTGCTGATAGCGGTGCGGAAGAACGTGCGCGTATTCGTCGTGATGAACTGCATGCGCAGCTTAGTAATAACCGTGCTCGCCGTAATCAACTGGAAAAAGCGCTAACCTTCTGCGAAGCAGAGATGGAAAACCTGACCCGCAGATTGCGCAAGCTTGAGCGCGATTACCATGAAATGCGTGAGCAAGTGGTGACCGCGAAAGCCGGCTGGTGTGCCGTGATGCGGATGGTAAAAGACAACGGCGTTGAACGTCGCCTGCACCGTCGTGAGCTGGCTTATCTTTCCGGTGATGAACTGCGTTCGATGTCGGATAAGGCGCTCGGTGCGCTGCGCCTGGCGGTGGCGGATAACGAGCATCTGCGCGATGTACTGCGCATGTCTGAAGATCCCAAGCGACCAGAACGTAAAATCCAGTTCTTCGTGGCGGTCTACCAGCATCTGCGTGAACGTATTCGTCAGGATATCATCCGTACAGACGATCCGGTCGAAGCCATCGAGCAGATGGAGATTGAATTGAGCCGTCTGACGGAAGAGTTAACCTCCCGTGAACAGAAGCTGGCTATCAGCTCGCGAAGCGTGGCGAACATCATCCGTAAGACTATCCAGCGTGAGCAGAACCGTATTCGTATGTTGAACCAGGGTCTGCAAAGCGTGTCGTTCGGTCAGGTAAACAGCGTTCGTCTGAACGTAAATGTGCGTGAAACACACGCGACTTTGTTGGATGTCCTGTCCGAGCAGCATGAACAGCATCAGGACCTGTTTAACAGCAACCGTCTGACCTTCTCTGAAGCGCTGGCGAAGTTGTATCAGCGTCTTAATCCGCAGATCGACATGGGGCAGCGTACGCCACAAACCATTGGTGAAGAACTGCTGGATTACCGCAACTACCTGGAAATGGAAGTTGAGGTTAACCGTGGTTCTGACGGTTGGTTACGTGCTGAATCGGGCGCGTTGTCCACGGGGGAGGCGATCGGAACCGGGATGTCAATCCTCGTGATGGTTGTACAAAGCTGGGAAGATGAAGGTCGCAGACTGCGTGGGAAAGATATCTCGCCATGCCGCCTGTTGTTCCTTGATGAAGCCGCACGACTCGATGCCCGCTCCATCGCAACCCTGTTTGAACTGTGCGAGCGTTTGCAGATGCAGCTGATTATTGCAGCGCCGGAAAACATCAGCCCGGAGAAAGGCACAACTTACAAACTGGTGCGTAAAGTCTTCCAGAATACCGAACACGTTCACGTGGTGGGGCTGCGTGGTTTTGCCCCTCAGTTACCTGAGCCGTTACCTGGGATAGAAGATGCCTCTTCGCAGGCAAGCTAAGTAAAAAGGCGGTGTTAAAGCCTAATGCCTGTCAGTTAAGCATGTAGGGTGAATATGTGATTCTTGCTCAGGGTTCCGTTCACCTCAGCAGTATCACTTCTCTGAATCACAGATACCTGTGAACGTGCAAGGGAGGCTCGCCGCCGCCTCCCTTGCAACCCAGGCTCCCGGCGGGAAAATCGTCGCTGCGCGAGTTATTCGTCTTATGCCGTCTGCCTGTCGGGGCGGGGCCGAGCCTGCGTCCCTGCAGGCCGTCCTCTCTGCCCGCATCCCTGCGGGCAGCCCCGGTCAGCCGTCAACGTCTCATCGATTTTCAGCCGGACCGAGGATATCGCTTCTACTCTCTGACTTTCAGGTATTTCGGTTTCGCTGTTTGAAAAAACGGTGGAAATGGTCAGATGTGGGCTGGTCCGGCTGAAAATTGCCGACGTGTTTCCGTAAGGCCGGGAGAACCCGCAGGGATGCGGGTTCAGGGTGCGTGCTACAGGGATGTTGCATCGCGCCCGGCCCGGTAGCCTGGAGGAATAAGCGGAGAGGATTGCGCAGCAACAATTTTCCGTGCCGGGAGCCGGGATTGTTAAGGGTGCGGCGATAGCACCCTTAACACGTTCACTGGCGTTCAGTGTACAGAGAAGCGATGAACATGAGGTGAACGGAACCCTTTCTCTGAGAGAGCATGTTCATTACCCCGCCAACACATGTTGATGCTTTCTGAAACTGAAATGTTAACTGAACAGCATTAGGCGCTAAAGCCGCCTTTTTCTTTTCCGACATACACATGATACCTGGTGTAATTTCTTTAGACTTCTTTACATTAGGTTAGGCAAAAACGATTTGATGTTTATATACTGAAGGTAAGCCTAACGCGTCGCCGGGCTTGCTCGTCATACTTCAGAATGTATTGGCGTTTTACAGGCCCGCTCCCGTGAGAGTAACGGGGAATACAGGCGGTCTGGCTACTCAAAGTATGATAAAGAAAACAGGGGGCAAGGGATGTTGCTTAATAAAATGTGTGGTCGTCGGCTGTCGGCAATCAGTTTGTGCCTGGCCGTAACATTCGCTCCACTGTTCAACGCGCAGGCTGATGAGCCTGAAATGATTCCTGGCGACAGCTCTGCGGCCGTCAGCGAACAGCCTACAGCGTTATCGCAACCGCAGGTACAATCTTACGCGACCGGTGTGATGGCGGGAATTCAGTCTCTGCCCGATGGCACATCTGTGGATAAAGCTCGCGCTGAATTGCAATCTCAGCTACCAGCAGGCTATACGCCGGTCTATATGAGCCAGCTGGAATTGCTGTATGCCGCACGCGAAATGAAACCGATGTGGGAAAATCGTGACGCGGTAAAAGCCTTTCAACAACAGTTAGCCGAGGTGGCGATTGCCGGTTTTCAGCCGCAGTTTAACGCCTGGGTCGCGTTACTGACTGACCCGGCAGTCACAGGTCTGGCACGTGATACTGTGCTTTCTGATGCGATGATGGGCTATCTCCACTTCATTGCAAATATCCCCGTCAAAGGTAGCCGCTGGCTCTATAGCGATAAGCCTTATGCACTGGCAACACCACCGCTCTCCGTTGTTAACCAATGGCAGGTGGCGCTGGACAACGGTCAGCTAACTTCATTTATCACCAGCCTTACACCTCAGCATCCACAGTATGCTGCGATGCATGAGTCGTTGCTGAAGCTGGTGGGGGATTCGCGACCCTGGCCACGGTTGACCAGCACCACGACGTTGCGCCCCGGTGAATGGAGTAATGATATCCCGGCACTGCGCGAAATTCTGCGCCGCACCGGAATGCTGAACGCCGGTGTCAGTACTTCTGCCAAAGAAGGGCGTAGCGCCTACGATCGCGAACTTGTTGACGCGGTGAAACGTTTTCAGACATGGCAGGGGCTTGGGGCCGATGGCACGATTGGCCCTGCAACCCGCGACTGGTTGAATGTCACGCCTGCTCAGCGCGCAGGGGTGCTGGCGCTTAATATTCAGCGTTTGCGCCTGCTGCCGAGTGAGTTGTCTACCGGCATCATGGTGAATATTCCCGCGTACTCGTTGGTGTATTACCAGAATGGCAATCAGGTGCTGGCTTCCCGTGTTATCGTCGGACGTCCCGATCGTAAAACACCGATGATGAGCAGTGCGTTAAATAACGTGGTTGTAAACCCGCCGTGGAATGTGCCGCCGACGCTGGCGCGTAAGGATATACTGCCTAAATTGTGGAACGATCCGGGGTACCTTGAGCGTCACGGGTATACTGTAATGCGCGGCTGGAACAGCAAAGAGACGATAGATCCGTGGCAGGTTGACTGGGCTACAATCACCGCTTCGAATCTGCCGTTCCGCTTCCAGCAGGCACCGGGCGCGCGTAATTCTCTGGGTCGCTATAAATTCAACATGCCGAGTTCTGACGCCATTTATCTGCACGATACGCCAAACCATAATTTGTTCCAGAAGGATACTCGGGCACTAAGTTCTGGCTGTGTGCGCGTGAATAAGGCCTCGGAACTGGCGAATATGCTGCTGCAGGATGCTGGCTGGAATGATACACGCATCTCGGATGCCCTGAAGCAAGGGGATACGCGATATGTCAATATTCGCCAGAATATTCCGGTCAACCTGTACTATCTGACAGCCTTTGTGGGAAGTGATGGACGTACGCAGTATCGAACAGATATTTACAATTACGATCAGACAGCGCGATCCAGCGCACAAATCATGTCGAAAGCTGAGCAATTAATCAGGTAAATGAAGCAGTTCGAGGAAAATGATTGTCGTAAGTTATGATGAAAACGGGGCAGGATGGCTGTAAGCCCCGTATTTCCTGGGTTTGGGAGCCTTGACGTGGACTACTTAGCCAGATAAGGTTTCCCGCGTGCGCTAGAGCATACATACGATAACATTGACCTGTAGACCTTAATACCATGGACAAATTTGACGCTAATCGCCGCAAATTGCTGGCGCTTGGTGGCATTGCCCTCGGCGCTGCCATCCTGCCCACGCCTGCGTTTGCAACTCTCTCCACCCCACGTCCGCGTATATTGACGCTGAATAACCTGCATACCGGTGAGTCAATTAAAGCAGAGTTTTTTGATGGCAGGGGCTATATTCAGGACGAATTAGCAAAACTTAATCACTTTTTCCGTGACTTTCGGGCGAATAAAGTGAAATCCATCGACCCGGGATTGTTTGATCAACTCTTCCGTCTGCAGGGACTGCTGGGTACGCGTAAACCCGTACAACTGATCTCCGGCTATCGCTCCATCGATACCAATAACGAACTCCGTGCACGTAGTCGTGGTGTGGCAAAGAAAAGCTACCACACGAAAGGACAGGCCATGGATTTCCATATTGAAGGCATCGCATTAAGTAATATTCGCAAAGCTGCGTTATCTATGCGCGCAGGTGGTGTAGGATACTACCCCAGCAGTAACTTTGTGCATATTGACACCGGGCCTGCACGGCACTGGTGATCCGTAAGCTTAATGAAACAGGAGCTGTATGAACTATCGTATTATTCCGGTCACTGCATTCGCCCAGAACTGCTCGCTAATCTGGTGTGAGCAGACGCGTCTGGCCGCACTGGTCGATCCCGGCGGTGATGCCGAGAAAATCAAACAGGAAGTCGATGCCAGCGGTCTGACGCTCATGCAGATCCTGCTTACTCATGGTCATCTCGACCATGTTGGTGCGGCGGCAGAACTGGCACAGCATTACGGTGTACCGGTTATTGGGCCGGAAAAAGAAGATGAGTTCTGGCTGCAGGGGCTGCCTGCACAAAGCCGTATGTTTGGCCTGGGTGATTGTGAGCCGCTAACGCCCGATCGCTGGTTAAACGAAGGCGATCGGATTAGCGTCGGCAACGTAACCTTACAGGTATTGCATTGCCCGGGTCACACGCCTGGGCATGTCGTCTTCTTTGATGAACAATCAAAGTTACTGATTTCCGGCGACGTGATTTTCAAAGGTGGCGTAGGGCGCAGTGATTTCCCGCGTGGGGATCACAGCCAATTGATTGACGCTATCAAACGTAAACTCTTACCGCTGGGTGATGACGTGACGTTTATTCCGGGTCACGGACCACTCTCTACGCTGGGTTACGAGCGGCAGCATAATCCGTTCCTGCAGGATGAAATGCCGGTTTGGTAACACGACAGATAAATAAAAAGGCCGCGATGCGGCCTTTTTTGTGTGTGCGATAGATTACAGAACAGCGACAATCGCTTCGCATAACGGCGCCATGTTGTCTGGCGTCATTCCTGCTACGTTTACACGTCCGGAAGCAACAGCATAAACACCAAACTCTTCACGCAGACGCAGAACTTGTTCTTTCGTCAGGCCGCTGAATGAGAACATACCGTTCTGTTTGATGATAAAGCTGAAATCGCGGTTTGCCCCTTTCTCCTGCAACGTATTGACGAACAGCAGACGCATGCGCTGAATGCGTTGGCGCATGTCAGTCAGTTCCTGTTCCCAGATTGCACGTAGCGCATCGTTGCTCAGAATTGTCGCGACAACTGAGGCACCGTGTGCCGGTGGGTTGGAGTAGTTCGCACGGATGACTGATTTCATCTGGCTAAAGGCACGGTCAACGGTTTCTGCATCGGCAGCGACCAGCGTACAGGCACCTACACGCTCATTGTACAGACCAAAGTTTTTGGAATAGGAACTGGCGACAATCAGCTCTTTATGCAGCGCGGCGAATGCACGCAGACCTTCTGCATCTTCTTCCAGACCACGAGCAAAGCCCTGGTAGGCAAAGTCGAACAGTGGTAACCAACCTTTGTCGACTGACAGCTGAGCCAACGTTTGCCATTGCTCCAGCGTCGGATCAATACCGGTCGGATTATGGCAGCAGCCGTGGAATAATACGACGTCGCCAGCTTGTGCTTCAGCCAGGCTTGCCAGCAGCGCATCAAAGTCCAGTGAATGGTTTGCCGCATCGTAATAGTTATATTCACGCACTTCCAGACCAGCTGAATTAAATACGCTCTTATGGTTCGGCCAGCTTGGGTTGCTGACCCACACGCGTTTTGCGCTGGTGTTTTTTGCCAGGAAATCAGCGGCCACACGCAGGGCACCCGTACCACCAGGGGTCTGCGCTGTACGCGCGCGCTTGTCATTAATCAGTGCACTTTCTTTACCAAACAGTAATTCCTGAGTGCAGCGACCAAACTCTGGAATACCGTCAATGCCAAGATAGTTTTTGGTGGTTTCATTTTCCAGGATATATTGCTCGGCTTTTTTAACGCTGGTCAGTACCGGCGTTTTGCCTGTCTCATCTTTATATACACCGATTCCGAGGTTTATTTTCCCCGGGCGGTCATCGGCACGAAACAAATCAGCCAGGCCCAAAATGGGGTCGGCAGGAGCGGCGGTAATGTTCTCAAACATGACGAGGTTCCATTGTGGTTACAGAAGGGAAGTCCGCTATCAGGTTAACGGTAGATTTACAAAATGCCAACCGTTAGTGACGAAAAGCAGGGGTGTTTTTTGAAGACGCAAGAATCCGCTGGCGGAGATAAAAAAACAGGACCGAAGTCCTGTTTTTTAGGCATTTAGCAAAGAGGTCTGCTATTAGAACTGGTAAACGATACCCACTGCAACGGTGTCGTCAGAGCCTACGCCCAGTTTGTTGTCAGAATCGATCTGGTTGATGATGTAATCAACATAGGTGGACATGTTTTTGTTGAAGTAGTAAGTCGCGCCCACTTCGAAGTAGTTCACCAGATCTACGTCACCGATACCTTCGATATCCTTACCTTTAGATTTGGTATAGGCGATGGACGGACGCAGACCGAAGTCGAACTGGTACTGAGCAACTAACAGTACGTCTTCAGTTTTGTTCGCATAACCGTTAGAGATACGGGTTGCGTTGCGGGTTTCGCTGTAGTTTGCTGCCAGGTAGATGTTGTTAGCATCGTATTTCACGCCGGTAGCCCACTGCTCAGCTTTGTCGCCATGGCCGCGCAGAAGCGGGTTTTGCTGGGCATCGGTACGGTCAGCCGCGCCGTATGCACCGACGATACCGAAGCCTTCGAATTCGTAGCTTACAGAACCGCCAACGCCGTCACCATTAGAGCGACGAACGTCATCACGCTCGTTTTTACCCAGGTACTGAACAGCGAAGTTCAGGCCTTCAACCAGACCGAAGAAGTTGGAGTTACGGTAAGTCGCGAGGCCACCGTTACGCTGGGAGAAGAACTGGTCGGAAGCCGCAGTATCGCCACCGAATTCTGGCAGCATATCGGTGTAACCCAGTGCATCGTATACGACGCCGTAGTTACGACCGTAATCGAAGGAGCCTGCGTCACCGAATTTCAGACCAGCAAACGCCAGACGGGTTTTGTTCCCTTTCTGAGAGTCGTCACCGCCTTCGGAGTTATTGCCGCTGAACTGGTATTCCCACTGGCCGTAACCGGTCAGTTGGTCGTTAATCTGAGTTTCCCCTTTGAAACCAAGACGGGCGTAAGTCTGATCGCCATTAGGTGCGTAAGCGTTTTCACCGTTGTTCTTGGAAAAATAGTGCAGACCTACAGCTTTACCGTAGATGTCTACTTTATTGCCATCTTTGTTATAAACTTCTGCAGCGTTAGCTGCCCCGGCTACCAGCAGAGCAGGGATAACCACTGCCAGAATATTGCGCTTCATCATTATTTATTACCCTCATCGGTTTTTATATGACACCTGCCACTGCCGCCAATGAATTCCGTCAATAAAAATTTACGGAACTATTGATGAGAGTTTGGTGTCTTTATGTGTCTGCAGGCATCTTTCCATTCAAACTACCGTTTCGCTACTGTCAAAGTGCTACAAATATAAAGATTTAGTTTCAAAAAGAAAAAATGTGTAACAAAATGTTATTTTTATGCAACTTTGTGAACGACTTCAAATTTCAGCTGTCCCTGCGATTGAATTTTGCTCATCTTTATCTATTTATATGATTTTCTTATACTTAATTTTGCTAACGACATTTTTATCTAACCCTGCTTAAAAGAACCATTTTTACAAATGCTTATTTTGGACGTCCAGAACGCCGTGCGGATGGGTAATAAATGCTCTATTTGATCATGAAGTGCTAATCCACAATAAAAATAGTGATTATTTTTTGTTCTTAAATGTTGCAGTGAAACATCACGTAACAGGAAGGGGGAATTTACGGGTTGAGTTTAGTGCGGGATGAGGGTCCATCTACGGTGAAAAATGCAGCAATGCGCTGAACGTAAAAAGGCCAGCAGTGCTGGCCTTTAAGGTTAAAACGATAGTGTTAGAAGCTGGCGTTACGCGGTGTACGCGGGAACGGAATAACGTCGCGGACGTTCTGTACGCCGGTGACATAAGCAATCAGGCGCTCAAAGCCCAATCCGAAGCCGGAATGCGGAACGGTACCGTAGCGACGCAGATCGCGATACCACCAGTAATCTTCTTTGTTCAGACCCATTTCCAGCATACGGGCATCCAGCACGTCCAGACGCTCTTCACGCTGAGAGCCACCGATGATTTCACCGATTCCCGGTGCCAGCACGTCCATTGCCGCAACGGTTTTACCGTCGTCGTTAAGGCGCATATAAAACGCCTTAATATCTTTCGGATAGTTTTTAACCACCACCGGCGCTTTAAAGTGTTCTTCGGCAAGATAGCGTTCATGCTCAGAAGACAGATCGACACCCCAGTAAACCGGGTTTTCGAACTGTTTGCCGCATTTTTCCAGAATGCTTACCGCATCGGTGTAATCCACCTGTGCAAAGTCAGCATCAATGAAACGTTCCAGGCGTGATACCGCGTCTTTGTCGACACGTTCGGCGAAGAACTTCATATCATCCGCACGTTCTTCCAGTACGGCCTTGAACGCGTATTTCAGCATTGCTTCAGCCAGACCTGCAACATCGTTCAGATCGGCAAAAGCGACTTCCGGCTCAAGCATCCAAAACTCTGCCAGGTGACGGCTGGTGTTGGAATTTTCCGCACGGAAAGTCGGTCCAAAAGTATAAATTTTGGACAGTGCACAGGCATAGGTTTCGCCGTTCAACTGACCGGAAACTGTCAGGAAGGCTTCTTTACCAAAGAAGTCTTTATCGAAATCGACTTTACCCTGATCGTTGCGTGGCAGGTTTTCCAGATCCAGCGTTGACACGCGGAACATTTCACCGGCACCTTCGGTATCGGAAGCGGTGATCAGTGGGGTAGAAACCCAAAAGAAACCCTGCTCATGGAAGAAGCGATGCAGCGCTTGCGCCAGCGTATGGCGTACTCGCGCAACCGCACCAATCATATTGGTACGCGGACGCATGTGTGCGACTTCACGCAGGTACTCAATACTGTGACGTTTCGCAGCCATGGGATAGGTATCAGGATCTTCAACCCAGCCGGTAACTTCAACTTCCGTTGCCTGAATTTCAAAGCTCTGTCCTTGTCCTGGTGACGCAACGACTTTACCCGTTACGATAACCGAACACCCCGTCGTCAGGCGTAATACGTCCTGATTGTAATTGGGCAGAGAATTATTGATGACGGCCTGTACAGGATCAAAGCAGGAACCGTCATAAACGGCGAGGAAGGAGATGCCAGCTTTTGAATCTCGGCGGGTACGCACCCATCCGCGCACGGTGACTTCGCTGTCAACGGCTACGCGGCCCTGGAGTACGTCGGCTACAGGCACAACGCTCATAATATTCTCTCTGTTAATAGTCGGATATATAAACACATGTCCACCCGTAATGGGGGGATACCTATGTTACCTGGCATCTGCAATCAGACAAGCAGAATTCGTAGCTGGAGTGAAAGATTTCGGAAATAAACGTGAAAAGGGAGCCAAAGTGGCTCCCTGGGAAGGCTAGCTGGCTTTTTTAATATGCGGAAGATCGAAGGCTTTACGCAGCGCACGAACAAATGCTTTATCGTGGCAAATGGTTTTGCCTGGACTATCTGACAACTTGGCTACCGGCTTACCGTTACATTCGACCAGCTTGATAACGATATTCAGCGGCTTCACTTGGGGGATATTACACGTCAGGCGTGTCCCGATACCAAAGCTCAGCTGCACGCGAGAAGAGAAGTGGCGATAGAGTTCAATCGCTTTATTCAGATCGAGGTTATCTGAGAACACCAGCGTTTTGCTTTGCGGGTCAATACCCAGTTTTTCATAATGGGCAATGGCTTTCTCACCCCATTCAACCGGATCGCCAGAGTCGTGGCGCAAACCCTGATAGCGGGTTGCAAACTCAACGCCAAAGTCGCGCAAAAACGCGTCCATAGTAATGCAATCGGTCAGGGCGATGCCGAGCTGGTCGGGATATTCGTTCAGCCAGGCGGCCAGGGCAACGCGCTGACTGGTCGCAAGCTCAGGGCTGATTTGCTGGTGTGCCTGGAACCATTCATGCGCCTGGGTTCCCATCGGCGTTAATGACAGACGACGGGCAAGATCGTAGTTGCTGGTGCCAACAAACCACGGTTCCTGCTGCAGACGCTGAACAATAGCTTGCTGCACTTCGCGTGAAAAACGACGACGCGTGCCGAAATCCATCAGATGGAAGCGGGACATGTCGACATCTTTCGTTAATGTAGTGAATTCTGCTAACTTGTTTTCCAGCTCAGCCAGTGCCTGCGGCACGCCAGATTCTGGCGAACGGTAACGGTGCACCAGTTCGCTAATTACCGCCAGCAGCGGGACTTCCCACATGATGACTTCACGCCATGGGCCGGTTAAGCGGATGTTCAGCTTACCGTTATCATTGGTGACGTGCACCTGTTCCGGGTTGTAGCGGAAATCACGTAACCAGGTGAGGTAATCAGCTTTAAAGAAAGGCAGGCCGGAGAGCCACTGGTACTCGTCCTCCTGAAGTCGCAGGTGCTGCATAGCGTTAACCTGCTCACGAATAGTGTCGGCATAAATACCGAGCAGGTCATCGCCACGGCAACGAAATTCAGCCGCTACTTGTACATCATAGTAGTGGTGAAAAACGGCTTGCTGCATATGCAACTTATAAGCGTCTGTATCCAGCAGCGAGTGCAGAACAGGAGAAGCGAATTGTGTCATAGGTGCGCAGTAGCATCCTCTCGCGGGAGCGTTTAGTACAATAAACAACTAAGAAAACCGCTGGAGTATACCCTGTTTAGCGATTTATTGAACCCCGATCACACCATAAGCTGTCTTTCTGGTCGAGTGCATTTCGTGCCGCGTGTTATTAAAATGTAGCAAAAAGGGTGTTTGTGCCTGAAAAGATGAACATTCTGCGTAGCGCGATTTACGCAACAGGAATAGACTGAAGCCGAGACTCTACAAAAGATGCTAAAGGTTTTTTATGACACAACAGCCACAAGCCAAATACCGTCACGACTATCGTGCACCGGATTACCAGATTACTGATATTGACTTGACCTTTGACCTGGATGCTGAAAAAACCGTGGTCACCGCAGTGAGCCAGGCTGTCCGTCATGGTGCGTCTGATGCTCCCCTTCGCCTGAATGGTGAAGATCTGACCCTGGTGTCAATCCACGTGAACGATGAACCGTGGGCAGAGTATAAAGAAGAAGAGGGTGCTCTGGTCATCAGCCACCTGCCGGAACGTTTTACGCTGCGTATCGTTAATGAAATCAGCCCAGCAGCTAACACCGCACTGGAAGGGCTGTATCAGTCCGGCGATGCGCTCTGTACGCAGTGCGAAGCGGAAGGGTTTCGCCATATTACCTGGTATCTCGACAGGCCGGACGTGCTGGCGCGTTTTACCACCAAAATTATTGCCGATAAAACCCGGTATCCATTCCTGCTCTCCAACGGTAACCGTGTTGCACAGGGCGAACTGGAAAATGGTCGCCACTGGGTGCAGTGGCAGGATCCATTCCCGAAACCGTGCTATCTGTTCGCGCTGGTCGCCGGTGATTTCGACGTGCTGAGCGATACCTTTACGACCCGCTCCGGGCGTGAAGTTGCGCTGGAATTATATGTAGACCGCGGCAACCTGGACCGTGCGCCATGGGCGATGACGTCGCTGAAAAATTCCATGAAATGGGATGAAGAGCGTTTTGGTCTGGAGTATGACCTCGATATCTACATGATCGTCGCCGTGGACTTCTTTAATATGGGGGCGATGGAGAATAAAGGTCTGAACATCTTTAACTCCAAATACGTGCTGGCGCGTACCGATACTGCCACCGACAAAGACTATCTCGATATTGAGCGCGTTATCGGTCACGAATATTTTCATAACTGGACCGGCAACCGCGTCACTTGTCGTGACTGGTTCCAGTTAAGCCTGAAAGAAGGGTTAACCGTATTCCGTGATCAGGAATTTAGCTCTGATCTTGGCTCTCGCGCGGTAAACCGTATTAGCAACGTGCGTACCATGCGCGGCATGCAGTTTGCTGAAGACGCCAGCCCGATGGCGCACCCAATTCGCCCGGATATGGTCATTGAAATGAACAACTTCTACACCCTGACCGTGTACGAAAAGGGCGCTGAAGTGATTCGTATGATCCATACCTTACTGGGGGAAGCGAATTTCCAGAAGGGAATGCAGCTTTACTTTGAACGTCATGATGGTAGCGCCGCGACCTGTGATGATTTTGTGCAGGCGATGGAAGATGCGTCGAACGTTGACCTTTCACATTTCCGCCGCTGGTACAGCCAGTCCGGTACGCCGATACTGACTGTGCGTGATGACTATAATCCGACAACGGAACAATATACGCTGACTATCAGCCAGCGTACGCCAGCCACGCCGGATCAGGCTGAAAAGCAGCCCTTGCATATTCCTTTTGCCCTTGAGTTGTATGACAACGAAGGCAAAGTGATCCCGCTACAAAAAGGCGGTCACCCGGTGAATTCCGTACTCAACGTGACCCAGGCAGAGCAGACGTTTGTTTTCGATAACGTTTATTTCCAGCCGGTTCCGGCACTGCTGTGTGAGTTCTCAGCGCCGGTGAAACTGGAATATAAATGGAGCGACCAGCAACTGACCTTCCTGATGCGTCATGCCCGCAATGATTTCTCTCGTTGGGATGCGGCTCAGAGCCTGTTGGCGACCTATATTAAGCTGAATGTTGCCCGACATCAGCAGGGGCAGCCGCTGTCACTGCCGGTACACGTTGCTGACGCATTCCGTGCGATTCTGCTCGATGAGAAAATCGATCCGGCACTGGCGGCAGAGATCCTGACGCTGCCTTCCGTCAACGAGATAGCTGAGCTGTTTGAGATTATCGATCCGGTGGCGATCGCTGAGGTACGTGAAGCGTTAACCCGCACGCTGGCTGCTGAACTGGCAGATGAATTCCTGGCTATTTATAACGCCAATCATCTCGATGAGTATCGCGTTGAGCATGCCGATATTGGCAAACGTACGCTGCGCAATGCCTGCCTGCGCTTCCTGGCTTTTGGGGAAACCCAACTGGCAGACGCCCTGGTGAGCAAGCAATACCGTGAAGCGAATAACATGACTGATGCGCTGGCAGCGCTGTCTGCGGCGGTCGCAGCACAGTTGCCGTGTCGTGACGCGCTGATGCAGGAATACGACGACAAATGGCATCATGACGGTCTGGTGATGGATAAATGGTTTATCCTGCAATCTACCAGCCCGGCAGATAACGTGCTGGAGACGGTACGTGGCCTGTTGAAGCATCGCTCCTTCAGTATGAGCAACCCGAACCGTATTCGTTCTCTGATTGGTGCCTTTGCGGGCAGTAACCCGGCGGCATTCCATGCGGAAGATGGTAGCGGCTATCAGTTCCTGGTCGACATGTTGACCGAACTGAACAGCCGAAATCCTCAGGTGGCATCTCGTTTGATTGAGCCGCTGATTCGCCTAAAACGCTATGATGCAAAACGTCAGGCGAAGATGCGGGCAGCGTTGGAACAGCTGAAAGGTCTGGAAAATCTCTCCGGCGATCTGTTCGAGAAAATTACCAAAGCGTTAGCCTGAGACGTTGACCTGTAGTGTTGTAGGCCGGATAAGGCGGTAACGCCGTTATCCGGCAAAATGCCCGGTGGCGCTCATACTTACCGGGCCTACAACGTCCTGAATGTTTATCCATGCAGTCGGATTGACTGTTCTGCCTCGCCACGCTGCATCACCCGATTCAACACTTCTGCCTCCAGTTCTGCCAGACGCGCCGAACCAATCCGACGTGGTCGTGCAATATCCACCGTTAAATCCAGCCCGATTTTTCCGTCCTCAATCAGCAAAACGCGATCGGCCATTGCCACCGCTTCACTAACGTCATGGGTGACCAGCAGTACGGTAAAGTCGTGCTCTTGCCATAAAGAGACAATCAGATCCTGCATCTCAAGACGGGTTAACGCATCCAGCGCGCCGAGCGGTTCATCCAGTAGAAGCAGGCCAGGGCGGTGAATTAATGCCCGTGCGAGGGCCACTCGCTGTTTTTGCCCGCCGGAAAGAGCGGCAGGCCATTCCTCCGCCCGGTTTTCCAGGCCAACAGCGGCCAGCGCATCACGGGCCGCATCGCGCCATTGGCCTTTCAGCCCCAGACCAACGTTATCAATAACCGTTTTCCATGGCAGCAGACGCGCATCCTGAAACATCATGCGCGTATCATCCTGAATCTCTGCCAACGGGGTGGTTCCGGCAAGTAATGCGCCTGAGGTGGGAGACTCCAGTCCTGCCAACAGACGCAGTAACGTGCTTTTACCTCCGCCGCTGCGGCCCACCACGGCGACAAATTGCCCCGCCGGAATATGCAGATCCAATTGATTCAGCACCGTATTGGCGGCGTATTTTTTTGTCACGGCGCTCAGTAAAAGCGGGGTACCCTGGTTCAAGCGAGCGGTATTCATACGGTAGCCTCCTTCACATGGTAAGCCGGGTTCCAGCGCAGCCAGACCCGCTCCAGCAATTGGGCGCTGACGTCGGCAAGTTTGCCGAGCAGGGCGTAGAGAATAATGGCCACCACGACCACATCGGTTTGCAGAAATTCGCGGGCATTCATCGCCAGATAGCCAATACCGGCATTGGCTGAAATGGTTTCCGCAACGATAAGCGTCAGCCACATCAGCCCAAGGGCGAAGCGTACGCCAACCATAATCGAGGGCAGGGCGCCGGGGAGGATCACATGGATAAACAGTGAAAAGCCGGACAATCCATAGCTGCGTGCCATCTCCACCAGGCCGCGATCGATATTGCGGATCCCGTGCCAGGTGTTGATGTAGATCGGGAACAGCGTGCCCAGGGCGACGAGAAAAATCTTGGCAGATTCATCAATGCCGAACCATAAAATCACCAGCGGGATCAGCGCCAGATGGGGAACGTTACGCAGCATCTGCACCGACGTATCCAGCAGGCGTTCTCCCCAGCGTGAAAGACCGCTAATCAGTCCCAGCGTCAGGCCAATCGATCCACCAATGGAGAATCCGACCAGTGCGCGCCAGGAGCTGATCGCCAGATGCTGCCAAAGCTCGCCGCTGGCGGAAAGCGTCCAGAAGGCTTCGACAACGCCCTCCGGGGAGGGCAGGATGCGGGTGGATAGCCAGCCCATTGACGAAGCTATCTGCCAGAACGCCACCAGACCTACCGGTAAAAACCAGGGTGCGAGGCGCAATAACCACCTGTTTTTCGGTGTTGTCATCAGCGTGCTCCTCAGCTTTGCGCGACCTTACGGGGAATAAATTCGTTAGCTACCGCTTCGCCTTGTTGGTGCAGGCGCTGTGGCTGTGGAATTTCAGGTATCGATACATCCAGATGCGGGAACAGTAGCTCGCCAACTTTGTACGCCTCTTCCAGATGCGGATACCCCGACAGCACAAAGCTGTCGATACCCAGCGCGGCGTACTCGTTTATGCGCGCTGCGACAGTAGGGCCGTCGCCGACCAGCGCGGTTCCGGCGCCGCCACGCACCAGCCCAACGCCTGCCCACAGGTTCGGGCTTATTTCCAGTTTGTCGCGTTTACCGTTGTGCAGCGCGGCCATCCGCTGTTGGCCAACCGAATCCGTTCTTGAGAAGGCGGCCTGGGCTTTGGCAATCGTGTCGTCATCCAGATGGGCTATCAGACGTTCCGCTGCCTGCCACGCCTCATCCGTCGTCTCCCGCACGATCACATGCAAACGAATACCAAAGCGGATCTTGCGTCCAAGCGCTGCCGCTTTGGCTCGCACTTGCTCAATCTTCTCTTTCACCTGTTCAGGCGGTTCGCCCCAGGTCAGATAGAGATCAACCTGCTCGGCAGCCAGGTCTTGCGCGACATCGGAAGAACCGCCGAAATAAAGTGGCGGCCAGGGTTGTTGTACGGGAGGAAAAAACAGCTTCGCGCCGCGGACGTGCATATGTTTGCCGTTGAAATCCACCGTTTCCCCCTGTAACAGCCGACGCCAGATCTGGGTGAATTCAGCAGAAGCTTCATAGCGCTCGGTGTGATCAAGAAACACGCCGTCGCCAGCCAGCTCCTGCGGATCGCTGCCGGTCACCAGGTTAAACAGCGCCCGGCCGTTAGAGAGTCTGTCGAGCGTTGCAGCCTGGCGTGCGGCAACCGTTGGCGAGGTTACGCTTGGACGCAGCGCGACCAAAAACTTGAGCCGCTGAGTAACAGGGATCATGGAGGCGGCTACCAGCCAGGCATCTTCACAGGAGCGACCGGTTGGGATCAAAACGCCGGTAAAACCCAGACGATCGGCGGCCTGTGCGATTTGCTGCAGATAGCCGTGATCGACCGGACGCGAGCCTTCTTCCGTTCCCAGATAATGACCGTCGCCGTGGGTAGGTAAAAACCAGAACATGTTCAGACTCATAATTTTGCTCCTGTCTGCTGAGTGGGTTGCCAGATACGCTGGCGAATATCGATTTTTTTCGGCAGCAACCGGTTGTCATAAAACAGATCGGCGGTTTGTTGTTGCAGGGTGGCAACAGAGGCGCTGACGGGCGAGATGGTCGTTGGCGGGCGGTGATCCAGATAAGACGCAATCACCGGCTCTGGCAGCCCCATGGTTTTGGCCAGCAGGGTAATACTTTGCTGGCGCTGGCTGAGGGTTAACGCATCGGCCTGGCTAAAGGTATCCAGCACGCCAAGAACAAACGCGCCATTTTTCTCGGCATAAGGACGTGCGGCGAGATAAAACGAACCGGTCTGTTTGAGGTCTGAGCCGTCTTTCAGCACGCGCACATCACCCTGCAGCAACGCGGCGGAATAGTAAGGATCCCAGATAGCCCACGCATCAACGTTACCTTGCTGGAAGGCTGCTCTGGCATCTGCGGGTGTCAGATATGTTGGTTGAATATCGGTAAATTTCAGCCCGGCCTGTTGTAAGGCTCGCAGCAGTAAATTGTGGGCGCTGGAACCTTTCTGGAAGGCGACTTTATGCCCTTTGAGCTGCGCAACGCTCTGGATCGGGCTGTTTTTGGGCACCAGAATCACTTCGGCTTTTGGTTTGGGCGGCTCGACGCCAACGTAAACCAGATCGGCTCCGGCGGCCTGGGCGAAAATCGGTGGAATGTCACCGGTACTGCCGAGATCGATACTGCCAATATTGAGTGCTTCCAGCATTTGCGGCCCTGCCGGAAACTCAATCCACGAGATTTTGGTCTGTGGGTAGCGTTTCTCCAGTAACTGATGGCTTTTTGCCAGCACCATACTGACGCTTCCTTTCTGGTAACCTATGCGCAGCGCGTCTGGTGCAGACTCTGCGGCATGGACGAGCGTTGAAAGTGACAGCAATCCGGTCAACGCCAACCACGGCGTGTGACGCTTGAGCAGATTAAGCATGGGCGGCACCTCGCAGAGCATTCAATTGAGGAAGTTGGACATCACGACGATGCAACGCCAGCCAGAAGGTGTCGAGCGCATTATCCAGACGCAGTTGCAGGTTGGGCGTAAACTGCGGTTTATGCTGATAATCAATCACCTGTGAATCATCAGCAAAAACACCGTGCAGGATTTCCTGGGCTTTTAACGCGCTCAGCACCGGCTTAAGCGCATAATCAACGGCCAATAAATGCGCAACGGTACCGCCTGTTGCCAGCGGCAAAACCACTTTGCCTTCCAGTGCGCGTTCAGGAAGCAGATCGAGCAACGTTTTCAACGCACCGGAGTAAGCTGCTTTGTAGACCGGTGTTGCCACAATCAATCCGTCGGCGTCGTGCAGTTGTTCGACTAAGGTTTTCAGCGCCGGGCTGTCGAAGCGCGCATAAATCAGGTCTTCTGGGGCAAAGTTGTGCAGATTCCAGTGACAGACTTCGACATCCTGACCGTTCAGTTTTTCTCGGGCGTATTCCAGTAACGCGCTGGAGCGAGAGGGGAAGCGTGGGCTTCCCGCCAGAGTAATGACGCGCATAATTCCAATCTCCCCTTATAACCAATTGTTCGCTTTTATTTAACATTGATAACAATTTGTGCAGTCTGGCAGAGAGATTTTGTTTATCGAAATGATTTATACGGGATAGAAAAGTTGAAAAATGAATAAAACGGCAGAAGCAGGAAAACGATTGCTATTTATTGCCGCAGGTCAATTCCCTTTTTGCTCGCGATCGCACATAATACGCCCCCGGTTTGCACACCGGGAATCCAGGAGAGTTCATGTACTACCCCTTCGTTCGTAAAGCCCTTTTTCAGCTCGATCCTGAGCGCGCTCATGAATTGACATTCCAGCAATTACGTCGCATTACCGGCACGCCGCTTGAAGCGCTTGTCCGGCAGAAAGTACCCGCAAAACCGGTTACCTGTATGGGGCTGACGTTTAAAAACCCGCTCGGTCTTGCTGCCGGACTGGATAAAGACGGGGAGTGCATTGATGCACTTGGGGCGATGGGATTCGGCTCAATTGAAATCGGTACTGTGACGCCGCGTCCGCAGCCGGGTAACGATAAACCGCGTCTGTTCCGTCTGGTCGATGCAGAAGGTTTGATCAACCGTATGGGGTTTAATAACCTGGGCGTTGATAACCTGGTGGAGAACGTCAAAAAATCGCATTTTGACGGTATCCTGGGGATTAATATTGGTAAGAATAAAGATACCCCGGTAGAGAATGGCAAAGATGACTATCTGATTTGTATGGAAAAAGTCTATGCTTATGCCGGTTATATTGCGATTAATATCTCTTCACCAAATACTCCGGGGCTGCGTACGCTACAATACGGCGAGGCGCTGGATGATCTGCTGACGGCTATTAAAAATAAGCAAAACGATCTCCAGGCGATCCACCATAAATATGTGCCGGTGGCGGTAAAGATCGCGCCGGATCTTTCTGTGGAAGAACTGATCCAGGTTGCTGACAGTTTAGTTCGTCATAATATTGATGGTGTAATTGCAACCAACACCACTCTCGATCGTTCTCTCGTTCAGGGAATGAAAAATTGCGATCAAATGGGTGGCCTGAGCGGTCGACCATTGCAATTAAAAAGTACAGAAATTATTCGTCAGTTGTCTCAGGAATTAAAAGGGCAGTTGCCGATTATTGGTGTTGGCGGGATCGACTCGGTGATTGCCGCACGGGAAAAAATGGCTGCCGGTGCTTCACTGGTACAGATTTATTCGGGATTTATTTTTAAAGGTCCGCCGTTGATTAAAGAAATCGTCAGCAATATCTGATCTATGCCTTAATCCGACAACCAGGGCTTTATTTCTAGCCCTGGTTGTTTTATATTCCTTTACTGTTGCTTATTTAAACATTCTGAGCTTTTATTATTAGGGCAATAAACGAAGCGGCAAAAGGATTGTGTCGTAATGGCGATGATTAAGGAAAGGAGAGAAACTGATGCGAATTAAACCCGACGATAACTGGCGCTGGTATTATGATGAAGAGCACGATCGAATGATGCTCGATTTAGCCAACGGCATGTTATTCCGCTCGCGTTTTGCGCGCAAAATGCTCACGCCTGATGCATTTTCTCCGTCTGGTTTTTGTGTCGATGACGCTGCGCTTTATTTCTCCTTCGAAGAAAAATGCCGTTACCTGGATTTAGCTAAAGAACAAAAAGCGGAACTGGTGCTAAATGCGCTGGTGGCGATTCGGTATCTTAAACCGCAAATGCCAAAAAGCTGGCACTTTGTTGCGCACGGCGTGAACTGGTCGCCAGTGGTCGGTGACGCTGCCTGTGTTTATTTGAGCGATACTGAAGAACAGGTAAATCTGTTAGTGGTAGAGCCGGGTGAAAATGCCGCACTGTGTTTGCTTGCACAGCCGGGCGTGGTCATTGCCGGTCGCACCATGCAACTTGGCGATGCGATTAAAATCATGAATGACAGACTGAAACCGCAGGCAATTGTCGACAGTTTCAGCCTTGAGCAGGCGGTCTAACTTTCCAGCCTGATTGCCGTTTTGGGTACACAACTGCAGCAAAGAATCGTTCCGTCATCGCCAATCGCTGATTTTTTCAGTGGGTTGACTTCGCCTTCTACCAGCCGAATCCGGCAGCATCCACAAATTCCCGCACGACACGAGTAGGGAACACGGATCCCCTGGTTTTCAAGTTGTTCCAGCAATACCTGCTGATTATTTCCGCGAAACGTTTGACCTTGCCAGTCAATCATCACTGTTGCATCGGGTTGTTGTTGCAAAGCGGTATCATCAGATTCCGCCGCGCCGTACAGCCGGGCGGGTCCGGTTGCCAGTATTTCTACTTCATCACCCACACGAATTACGCCGCTATTACGGGCGATGAGATTCTGGCCGAAATCGACATCACCGTTGTCTGGCGCTGTACGAAAGGTTTGCAGCGTTGCCAGTGGCTCTCCGGATGGATGTTTCTGACCTTTCTCTGGGCTGACGGTAGTGAAAATACAGCGACTACAGGGTTTAGCCACGTCAAAGATAACGTCGCCGATGCGTATCACTTTCCAGGTATCTTCTTCCCAGGCGCTAGCACCTACAACCACCAGGTTGGGGCGAAACTGTTCCATTTTGATGCTGGCCGGGCAGCGCTGCTGCAGATCGCGCAGAGAGGCCTCGTTTGTCAGGAGATAGGGAAAACCATCGGCAAAAGATAACGGTACGCCATCGTGCCGCTTTACCCGACGCGTCAGTTGTGGGCCAACCCAACGTAACTGCACATCACGGGAAAAGAAACCACTGATCCAGCGATTGATATCCGCTGGTGCGACCCGTGCGGTAAAATGGTTTCCCCACACTTCTGTAGGTGCATCCTGCGTGGAGAAGTCGGCAAAGCGCACTAACGCACTGCTGCCGTCTGGCGCGGTAAGATGTAGGCCGTCATGGAATGGCGACGGGGTAAAACGGACCATTTGCGGGAACTGTCGGGCGGTGATGAACGTTCCGTCAGGTTCAGTGATCATAAATATGCGATCAAAGGCAAGGCCGCTGATATCTGCCAGGGCGTGCGTTAGCCCAATGCCGCGCATTGATTTAACCGGATGGATAAAAAGTCGGGTTAACGTGACCACTGTACAGCCCCTCGAATGAAAATAAGCCTTCAACTTTATGACATACAGCCCATATTAGCTATAATGCGCAGCAATTTTCTCGGAGTAAAAGTGACATTATGAATTCTCTGTTTGCCAGTACGGCCCGCGGGCTGGAAGAGCTGTTAAAAACTGAACTGGAAAACCTCGGCGCATTGGAGTGTCAGGTCGTTCAGGGTGGGGTCCATTTTAAGGGCGACACGCGGCTTGTTTACCAGAGCCTGATGTGGAGCCGCCTGGCCTCGCGCATTATCCTGCCGATGGGAGAGTGCAAGGTCTATAGCGATCTTGATCTGTACCTCGGTGTTCAGGCAATCGACTGGACAGAGATATTTAATCCTGGTGCCACCTTTGCCGTGCATTTTAGCGGGCTGAACGAGACGATTCGTAATAGCCAGTACGGTGCACTGAAAGTAAAGGATGCGATTGTCGATGCCTTTACTCGTAAAAACCTGCCGCGTCCGAACGTAGATCGTGAATCACCCGATCTGCGCATTAACGTTTGGCTGAACAAAGATACTGCCAGCATCGCGCTCGATCTGAGCGGAGACGGCCTGCATCAGCGTGGTTATCGTGATCGTGCGGGTCAGGCACCGATTAAAGAGACGCTGGCGGCCGCCATTGTGATGCGTTCAGGCTGGCAGCCGGGTACGCCGCTGCTCGATCCGATGTGTGGTTCCGGTACGTTGCTGATTGAAGCCGCAATGTGGGCAACCGATCGCGCGCCTGGTCTGCACCGTGGGTACTGGGGGTTCAGTGGCTGGGCTCAGCATGATGAAACCGTCTGGCAAGAAGTGAAAGCTGAAGCACAGGTGCGTGCGCGCAAAGGGTTGGCGGACTATACCTCGCACTTCTATGGATCAGATAGCGATGCCCGCGTGATTGAAAAAGCGCGCAGTAACGCCCGCCGTGCCGGTATTGCCGATCTGATGACGTTTGAAGTCAAAGATGTCGCCAAACTGAGCAACCCGTTGCCGAAAGGACCTTACGGTACTGTTATCAGCAACCCACCCTACGGCGAGCGTCTGGACAGTGAACCGGCATTGATTGCTCTGCACAGCCTGCTGGGACGCACGATGAAAAACCAGTTTGGCGGCTGGAATCTGTCGCTGTTCAGTGCATCACCCGATTTGCTCAGCAGTCTGCAATTGCGCGCGGACAAACAGTTTAAAGCGAAAAATGGCCCGCTGGACTGTGTACAGAAAAACTATCACGTTGCAGAAACGACCGCTGACAGTAAACCTGCAACAGTGGCGGAAGATTATGCCAACCGCCTGCGTAAGAATATTAAGAAGTTGGAAAAATGGGCTCGTCAGGAAGGGATTGAATGCTATCGCCTGTACGATGCTGATCTGCCGGAATATAACGTTGCGGTTGACCGCTATGGCGACTGGGTTGTGGTTCAGGAATATGCGCCGCCGAAGACGGTTGATGCGCATAAAGCACGTCAGCGCCTGTTCGATATTATTGCTGCAACGCTGTCGGTACTGGATATTGCGCCGAACAAACTGGTGCTGAAAACCCGTGAGCGTCAGAAAGGGAAGAACCAATACCAGAAGATGAACGAGAAGGGAGAGTTCATTGAGGTGAGCGAGTATAACGCACGCCTGTGGGTCAACCTGACCGATTATCTGGATACTGGCCTGTTCCTTGATCACCGTATTGCACGCCGCATGTTGGGGCAGATGAGCGAAGGGAAAGACTTCCTTAACCTGTTCTCCTATACCGGTAGCGCGAGTGTACATGCCGGATTGGGTGGCGCGCGCAGCACTACAACGGTAGATATGTCGCGTACCTATCTGGAATGGGCAGAGCGTAACCTGCGACTGAACGGGCTAAGCGGACGTGCGCACCGCTTAATTCAGGCTGATTGCTTGGGCTGGCTGCGTGATGCCAATGAACAGTTTGATCTGATCTTCATTGATCCGCCGACGTTCTCAAACTCTAAGCGTATGGAAGACTCGTTTGATGTGCAGCGCGATCATCTGGCGCTAATGAAAGATCTGAAACGTCTGCTACGCAAAGACGGCACGATTATGTTCTCCAACAACAAACGTGGATTCCGTATGGATCTCGACGGTCTGGCTGAACTGGGATTGAAAGCACAAGAAATTACCCAAAAAACGCTTTCCCAGGACTTTGCCCGTAACCGTCAGATCCACAATTGCTGGCTGATTACCTCAGCCTGAAAGGAAAAATAAATGTCATTGATCAGTATGCATGGTGCATGGCTGTCGTTCAGCGATGCGCCACTTCTTGATAATGCAGAATTGCATATCGAGGATAACGAACGCGTCTGTCTGGTAGGCCGTAACGGTGCGGGCAAATCGACGCTGATGAAGATCCTGAACCGTGAGCAGGGTCTTGACGACGGGCGTATTATTTATGAGCAGGATCTGATTGTAGCGCGTCTGCAACAGGATCCGCCGCGCAATGTCGAAGGCAGCGTATATGATTTCGTTGCGGAAGGCATTGCAGAGCAGGCGGTGTATCTCAAGCGTTACCACGATATCTCGCATCTGGTGATCACCGATCCGAGTGATAAAAACCTGCAGGAACTGGCGAAGGTTCAGGAACAGCTGGATCACCACAATCTGTGGCAGCTGGAAAGCCGTATCAACGAAGTACTTGAACAGCTTGGGCTGGAGCCAGACATGGAGCTGGCATCGCTTTCCGGCGGCTGGCTGCGTAAAGCCGCGCTGGGCCGGGCGTTAGTCAGCAATCCGCGCATATTGCTGCTGGATGAACCGACCAACCACCTGGATATTGAAACCATCGACTGGCTGGAAGGGTTCCTGAAAACCTTTAACGGCACGATCATTTTTATCTCCCACGACCGTTCGTTTATTCGCAATATGGCAACGCGCATTGTCGATCTCGATCGCGGCAAGCTGGTGACCTATCCGGGTAATTACGATCAGTACCTGCTGGAAAAAGAAGAAGCGCTGCGGGTAGAAGAGCTACAGAATGCGGAGTTTGACCGCAAACTGGCGCAGGAAGAAGTCTGGATCCGTCAGGGTATTAAGGCGCGTCGTACCCGCAATGAAGGTCGTGTGCGTGCGCTGAAGGCCATGCGTCGGGAGCGCGGTGAGCGTCGTGAAGTGATGGGTACGGCGAAGATGCAGGTTGAAGAAGCGAGCCGCTCAGGCAAGATTGTCTTCGAAATGGAGAATGTTGATTACCAGGTTGACGGGAAGCAACTGGTAAAAGATTTCTCCGCGCAGGTGCAGCGCAGCGACAAAATTGCCTTAATTGGACCTAACGGCTGCGGCAAAACGACGCTGCTTAAGCTGATGCTGGGACAATTGCAGGCTGACAGTGGTCGCATCCACGTCGGGACCAAGCTGGAAGTTGCCTATTTCGACCAGCACCGTGCTGAACTGGATCCGGATAAAACCGTGATGGATAACCTTGCCGAAGGTAAGCAAGAGGTGATGGTGAACGGTAAGCCGCGCCATGTGCTGGGCTATCTTCAGGACTTCCTGTTCCATCCGAAACGCGCGATGACGCCGGTACGTGCATTGTCTGGCGGGGAACGCAACCGCCTGCTGTTGGCGCGTCTTTTCCTGAAACCCAGCAACCTCTTGATTCTCGATGAACCCACCAACGATCTCGACGTCGAAACGCTGGAACTGCTCGAAGAGTTGATTGACGGTTATCAGGGGACCGTATTGCTGGTAAGCCACGACCGTCAGTTTGTTGACAATACGGTTACCGAGTGCTGGATTTTTGAAGGTGGCGGCAAGATTGGTCGTTATGTGGGCGGTTATCATGACGCACGTGGCCAACAAACACAGTATGTGGCGTTAAAACAACCCGTTGAGAAAAAAACTGAGGAAACTGTTGCACCTAAAGCAGAAATTGTAAAACGCGGCACAAGCAAACTAAGCTATAAACTACAGCGCGAACTGGAGCAGCTTCCTGCATTGCTGGAATCGTTGGAAGCTAAGCTGGAAACATTACAAGCTCAGGTGGCTGATGCCTCATTTTTCAGTCAACCGCATGAGCAAACGCAGCAGGTATTAGCTAATCTGAACGAAGCGGAACAAGAACTTGAGCAAGCCTTTGAGCGCTGGGAGTATCTTGAGTCTTTAAAGAATGGCGCATAATTAAAGGAGCACATATGTGCGAACATCACCATGCCGCGAAGCATATTTTGTGCTCGCAGTGTGACATGCTGGTGGCGCTTCCTCGCCTTGAGCATGGTCAGAAAGCGGCATGTCCACGATGTGGCACTACGTTAACTGTTGAATGGGACGCACCAAGGCAGCGTCCCACCGCCTATGTTTTAGCGGCACTTTTTATGCTGCTTTTGTCCAACCTGTTTCCCTTTGTGAATATGAATGTCGCAGGGGTGAGCAGCGAAGTGACGTTGCTGGAAATCCCCAGTGTTCTTTTTTCGGAAGACTATGCCAGTCTCGGCACTTTCTTTTTGCTCTTCGTGCAACTGGTTCCCGCTTTTTGCCTGCTGACTATTTTACTGCTGGTGAATCGGGTTGAGATGCCGGGGCGGCTCAAAGCGCGGTTAGCGCGCGTCTTGTTCCAGTTAAAAAGCTGGGGAATGGCGGAAATCTTCCTCGCGGGCGTGCTGGTCAGTTTTGTTAAGCTCATGGCCTATGGCGATATCGGTGTGGGCAGTAGTTTCATCCCGTGGTGCTTCTTTTGCCTTCTCCAGCTACGCGCATTCCAGTGTGTTGATCGTCGCTGGCTGTGGGATGATATTGCGCCGATGCCGGCTATCAAACAGGTCTTAACGCCAGGTGTACCCGGTATCCGGCAAGGATTGCGTTCCTGCTCCTGTTGCACAGCTATTCTTCCGGCTGAAGAGTTGGTGTGTCCGCGCTGTCAAACGAAAGGCTATGTGCGTCGTAAAAACAGTTTGCAATGGACACTGGCATTACTGTTCACGTCGATCATGCTTTATCTTCCCGCCAATATTCTGCCGATTATGATCACCGATTTGCTCGGGTCAAAGCTGCCGTCAACCATCCTTGAGGGTGTGGTTTTAATCTGGAGCGAAGGTTCTTATCCTGTGGCTGCGGTTATCTTTATCGCCAGTATTCTGGTGCCGACGTTGAAAATGATCGCTATCGCCTGGCTATGCTGGGATGCCAAAGGGCATGGCAAACGCGACAGCGAACGTATGCACCTGATTTATGAGGTGGTGGAATTTGTCGGTCGCTGGTCAATGATCGACGTTTTTGTTATTGCGGTGCTCTCAGCGCTGGTGCGTATGGGAGGGTTGATGAACATTTATCCTGCAATGGGTGCTTTGATGTTTGCTTTAGTCGTCATTATGACAATGTTTTCTGCGATGACGTTTGATCCACGTCTGTCGTGGGACCGTGAACCAGAACCAGGCCATGAGGAGTCCTGACAGCATGGAATCTAAAAGTGGGGAAGCCAAAGTGCAGAAGGTAAAAAACTGGTCGCCCGTGTGGATATTTCCGATCGTCACTGCACTCATTGGCGCATGGGTTCTGTTTTACCACTACAGCCATCAGGGGCCGGAAGTCACGTTGATTACGACCAATGCCGAAGGTATTGAAGGGGGTAAAACGACGATTAAAAGCCGTAGTGTGGATGTCGGCGTGGTTGAAAGCGCTACCCTGACGGATGATTTGACCCATGTGGAAATTAAAGCACGTCTCAATTCCGGGATGGAAAAGCTGCTGCATAAAGATTCGGTCTTTTGGGTGGTGAAGCCGCAAGTGGGACGTGAAGGTATCAGTGGCCTGGGAACGCTGTTGTCCGGGGCATATATTGAGCTGCAACCCGGTAATAAAGGCAGCAAGCTGGAAAATTACCAATTGCTCGATTCTCCACCGCTGGCACCGCCTGATGCAAAAGGGATCCGCGTGATCCTGGACAGTAAAAAAGCAGGACAATTGAGTCCGGGTGACCCGGTTCTGTTCCGTGGATATCGCGTGGGCTCGGTTGAGACCAGTACGTTTGATGCGCAAAAACGTACGATCAGTTACCAGCTTTTCATCAATGCGCCAAACGATCGACTGGTAACCAGTAATGTCCGTTTCTGGAAGGACAGCGGTATTGCCGTCGATCTCACTTCGGCGGGTATGCGAGTGGAAATGGGCTCGCTCACCACGCTGTTTGGCGGCGGAGTCAGCTTTGACGTACCGGAAGGGCTGGAACAAGGCCAACCGGTTGAACAGCACTCCTCTTTTAATCTGTATGACGATCAAAAAAGTATTCAGGATTCCTTGTATACCGATCACATTGATTACCTGATGTTCTTCAAGGACTCAATTCGTGGTCTGCAGCCGGGGGCGCCGTTGGAGTTCCGTGGCATACGCCTGGGTACCGTAAGTAAAGTGCCTTTCTTTGCGCCAAATATGCGCCAGGTATTTAACAACGATTACCGCATTCCTGTTCTGGTGCGTATCGAACCTGAACGGCTGAAAGCGCAGTTGGGTGAAGACACCGATGTGGGGGCTCATCTTGCTGAGTTGCTCAAACGTGGACTGAGAGGGTCATTGAAGACGGGGAACCTGGTGACCGGCGCGCTGTATGTCGATCTCGACTTTTACCCGAAAGAGCCGCCAATTACAGGAGTGCGCGAGTTTAATGGTTATCAAATTATTCCGACAGTGAGCGGCGGTCTGGCGCAGATTCAGCAGCGTCTGATGGAAGCGTTGGATAAGATTAATAGTCTACCGCTGAACCCGATGATTGAGCAGGCAACCAATACGCTGTCGGAAAGCCAGCGCACGATGAAGCATCTGCAAACTACGCTGGATAACATGAATAAGATCACGTCCAGCCAGTCGATGCAGCAGCTTCCTGCGGATATGCAGAATACGTTGCGTGAACTGAATCGCAGCATGCAGGGCTTCCAGCCGGGTTCTGCGGCCTACAACAAGATGGTGGCAGATATGCAGCGTCTTGATCAGGTACTGCGTGAGCTGCAGCCGGTTCTGAAAACGCTGAACGACAAGAGCAACGCGCTGGTGTTTGAAGCGAAGGACAAAAAAGATCCAGAGCCGAAGAGGGCGAAACAATGAAAAAGTGGCTAGTGGTGATGATGGCGGTCTGGCTGACGTCATGCAGCTCCAGCGGAGAGAATAAAAGCTATTATCAGCTCCCCATTGCGCAAGGGGGGGTACAAAGTTCAGCTAATCAGGGCAACCGCCTGCTGTGGGTTGAACAGGTTGCAGTACCTGATTACCTGGCGGGGAATGGTGTGGTGTACCAGACCAGTGATGTGAAGTATGTAATAGCGAATAACAATCTCTGGGCCAGCCCACTGGATCAGCAGTTGCGTAATACCCTTGTCGCAAATCTCAGTATGCAACTTCCTGGCTGGGTGGTTGCATCTCAACCGTTGGGAAGCACCCAGGATACGCTTAACGTGACGGTGACAGGCTTTCACGGACGTTACGATGGCAAAGTGATTGTCAGCGGTGAATGGCTGCTTAATCACCAGGGGCAATTAATCAAGCGTCCGTTCCATATCGAAGTTGTACAGACGCAGGATGGCTACGATGAAATGGTGAAAGTTCTGGCCAGCGCCTGGAGTCAGGAAGCGACGGCAATCGCACAAGAGCTGAAACGCATTCCATAAGCTTAAATAATTGTAAATTATGCCGCCTCAGGCTCATTGTCAGAGGCGGTTTTTTTATTTTTTTAGTGGTTGAGGTAGCTGTTCTGACAGAGAATTTTTGTACAAATGATTTACCAGCTAGCTCACAAATATGACACTGGCGTGAATTTTGCGCATTGACGAGCCTGATGTTTAGGGGTATTCGTTTAGTGTGATTGCACACTTAGTAATCACTGTTTTCTTTTCCACCAGACCCAAAAATGAGGGAAACGAGGCATGAAGAGACAAAAACGAGATCGCCTGGAACGGGCACATCAACGTGGATATCAGGCCGGCATTGCCGGACGCTCAAAAGAAATGTGTCCCTATCAGACGCTGAATCAGAGGTCATACTGGCTGGGAGGCTGGCGAGAAGCCATGGGGGATAGGGTTTTAATGGCCTGATTCTGTCTCTTTAGATAAAAGAAACCTCCGCAGAGCGGAGGTTTCGCCTTTTGTAGTCCGGCAAATTAACGTACGCGGTCATTCGGCCATGTCGCACACCAGATCTACAGATGTCTGCAATTAGAACGCCGAGGTGTCCTGGAACAGACCCACTTTCAGATCATTTGCGGTGTAGATCAGACGACCATCAACCAGCACTTCACCATCAGCCAGACCCATGATCAGGCGGCGGTTAACGATGCGTTTGAAGTGAATGCGGTAGGTGACTTTCTTCGCGGTCGGCAGAACCTGACCTGTGAATTTCACTTCGCCCACGCCCAGCGCACGGCCTTTACCTTCGCCGCCCAACCAGCCGAGATAGAATCCAACCAGCTGCCACATGGCATCCAGACCCAGGCAACCTGGCATTACCGGATCGCCGATAAAATGGCATCCGAAGAACCACAGGTCCGGGTTGATGTCCAGTTCAGCTTCCACATAACCTTTGTCAAAGTTGCCGCCGGTTTCGGTCATCTTGATGACACGATCCATCATCAGCATGCTTGGTGCTGGCAGTTGTGGGCCTTTAGCACCAAACAGCTCACCGCGACCAGAGGCAAGAAGGTCTTCTTTTGTATAGGATTCGCGTTTATCTACCATGTTCTCTGTAAGCCTTATTTTATTGAAGCACGCAGGATAGCTAACACGTGTACGCTGAACAAGTCCGATCAGTTCGGAATAATCCAATTCAGCCAACGTAGCGGCCATGGAAAACGATGACGGCCTTCCTGTTGCGTTGCCGCAGCAATACGCTCCTGGATAGTTTGCATCAGCGTCGTCTGACCTTCGCCATCCCACACCAAATTTAATAGCAGTGGCAGCGCATCGGTTACGTCGTCTACTGCCCAGATAGTGAATTTTTCTTCTTCAACTGCCTGCAGCAGTGCGGGTGGCAGGCTCAGATGCCTGACGTTGGCTGTAGGGATAATCACCCCCTGAGTCCCCGTTAATTCGCGCTGCTGGCAGATGGCAAAGAAGCCTTCAATTTTCTCATTCAGACCGCCGACAGGTTGAGCACGACCAAACTGATCGACAGAACCGGTTATCGCGATGCTTTGATTGACAGGAACGTCAGCGAGGGCGCTGATCAGCGCACACAGTTCTGCCATTGAGGCGCTGTCACCGTCTACTTCACTGTATGATTGCTCAAATGTCAGAGAGGCAGAGAACGGTATTTGCTGTTCAAGCTGGAGTTCCGACATCAGGAACGCCTGCATAATCATCATACCTTTGGCATGAATATTTCCGCCCAACTCTGCTTTACGTTCAATATCGGTAAATTCGCCATCGCCAATATGCACGACGCAACTGATACGTGAAGGTTCACCAAACGCGCGGGGATGACCTGGAAATTCAATCACCGACAGGGCGTTTATTTGCCCAATACGCTCGCCTTCCGTTTCAATGAGGATCTGCTCTTGCAGGATCTCATCCTGCATCCGTTCAGAGAGGAATCCTTCTCGCCACTCACGTTGAGCAAGCATCAGACTCAATTGCTCCGCAGTGCAGGTATCACTGTCGCAAAGAGGGGACACTTCTTTGAACTGGCGAGTGATCCAGAGCGGATTAAGCGGCAGCGTGTCCTGTTCGCCGGTGTAGCGAACGGCTTCACGGATGAGAACCTGCCATGCATCGGCAGCGGGATAGGGCAAATTGTTGCGTCGGGCAGTATGCGTTACCCACTGACACCACTGTGTCATGGTTTCGGCATCCACTATCTGCAAGTTATCTTCAAATTCGCTGTAGATAGCCTGTTCTGCCAGTTCTGGTTCCATTTCCTGGAAGTCAGCCAGTGATTCACGTTCGCCGACCAATACCACTTTCAGTTTAAGCGGCATAGAAGGGACGGTGACTGGCAGAGGGCGAGACTCGTCAAAGGCCACCCAGTCAAAACGCTCGTGGCTGACAATGGCTTTCAGGCGCATCCACAACAACGGCTGAGCCAGAAGTGTGCGCAATGAGATAACCAGCACACCGCCGTTGGCCTGATGGACCAGTCCCGGTTGCAGCGTAATTTCGCCATTGAACTGGCGCAGACAGCCAAACAGCTGTTCGGCCTCAACCCAGTCCGCATTAACCACCTGAGTTAACGTTGCAAAGTTGTCGTCTGCTTTCTCCGCTGCGCGGTAACGAATAGTGTGGCCGGATACATCGTAATGCCCCCCGGTTAACCTATCGGCATCCGTATGCAAGGTACGTGCAGCCGTTGCAATAAGATTGAGATACTCCAGCTCTTCGGGCGCTTTCACCAGCATAAACGAGGACGTAGCCCAGTGCTGAAGAAGCTGCTCTAGCGCGAATTGTAAACGTGGCTGAGTATCACTGAGTAAGGTATCGGTGTCGTCAGTGACGTGCGGCTGTGCAAATATTTCCTGATAGCTGTCGGTATCAGGAACCAGATCACGCCATGCAAGTTTCGTAATGGTCAAAGTTGATGTTTTTTAGTCTGTTGTAAAAAACGAGATTATACCGTAACCATCAGCACTGCACACGTGGAAAGCACCGCTAAACGGATGTGATGACGCGCGACAGTTCACAGGCTGGATATTCTTTTCTTCAGATGCCCAAAAAGCTGATATTCTGATAAGAGTTACACGGTAACATTGAGATCGCAATGAAATATCAACAACTTGAAAATCTTGAAAGCGGATGGAAATGGAAGTACCTGGTGAAGAAGCATCGCGAGGGGGAGTTGATTACCCGCTATGTGGAAGCCAGTGCTGCCAAAGAAGCCGTTGATTTGTTGCTAACCCTCGAAAATGAACCGGTTCGGGTCAACGCCTGGATTGAAGAATACATGAACCCAGCACTGCTCAATCGCATGAAGCAAACGATCCGGGCGAGGCGTAAGCGGCACTTTAATGCAGAACATCAACATACGCGTAAGAAATCGATCGATCTGGAGTTTATGGTCTGGCAGCGTTTAGCCGGGCTTGCGCAGCGACGTGGTAAAACGCTCTCAGAAACGATTGTGCAGTTGATTGAAGATGCGGAGCATAAAGAAAAGTATGCGAACAAGATGTCGACATTGAAGCAGGATCTTCAGGCGTTACTGGGTAAAGAGTAGGGAACGGGTAACGTCAATATGGAGCGTACCTGTGTTTTTGAATGATATGCAGGTAAAAAAACCCCGCCAGGCGGGGTTTTTTTATAAGACGATAACTTAAGCCTGAGGCTGAGTTACAACGTCTTTGATACCTTTAACTTCGATCTCAACACGACGATCCGGAGCCAGGCAGTCGATCAGTGCAGCGCGAGCTTTCACGTTGTCACAGGTGTTGCCAGTAACCGGGTTGGATTCGCCCATACCACGTGCGGAGATTTTGTCAGAAGGGATACCTTTAGAGATCAGGTAATCAACAACGGACTGAGCACGTTTCTCAGACAGACCCTGGTTGTAAGCGTCAGAACCGATGCGGTCAGTGAAGCCCAGAACAACGACGGAACCGTCTTTCGGATCCAGGTTGCTCAGCTGGCTGTACATCTGATCCAGAGCCTGCTGGCCTTCTGGTTTCAGAGTCGCTTTGTTGAAGTTGAACAGAACGTCAGACTTCAGAGTGAAGTGTTTGGTCTGTACTTCTGGAGCCGGAGCCGGAGCCGGAGCAACTACCGGAGCTGCTTCTTCCTGCTGGCCGAAACGGTAAGAAACACCAACGCTCAACAGACCGTTGTCTGGACGACCACCAACGGTGTTCGCGTCACCGATGTTGTTAGTCCACTGGTATTCCAGACGGGTAGCGATTTCAGGAGTAATTGCATACTCTACGCCGCCAGCGAATACTGGGGATACACCAGTGTCGTGGTCTTTGAAGCCGTCGTTGTTTTTAGCATCTGCACGCCAAACCATACCACCCAGACGGGTATAAACGTCCAGATCGTCAGTGATTGGGTAACCCAGTTTAGCGGTCAGCTGAACGCCCTGAGCTTTGAATGCGCCATTTTCAGTGTTGCCTTTGTACGGCATACGACCTAACCAGTCGTAACCCATTTCAAAACCAACGTACGGGTTAACCTGGTAACCACCGAACGCACCAGCACCCAGTTGGCTTTCGTGGGTCGGTCCGTTGTTGTTGATCTGATTGTTGCCGATGTCATGGAACTGGGACCAACCCAGTTTAGCACCAGTATACCAGGTGTTATCTTTCGGAGCGGCCTGCGCCACGGTAGCGAAACCAGCCAGTGCCACTGCAATTGCGATAGCTGTCTTTTTCATTTTATGCGCCTCGTTATCATCCAAAATTCGCCATGAATATCTCCAGAGAGATAACACGGTTAAATCCTTCACCCGGGGACCAGTTCAATAGTTACTCTACCGATATCTGCGGCTTAAGCCGAGCACCCCTGGCGATGTAAAGTCTACAACGTACTCGAAAACTTACAAGTGTGAACTCCGTCAGGCATATGAAAAAAAAAGGCTTGTATACACAATATTTAACATTTATGGATGATTAATTGTACAGCCACTATCGCGGAAACCGCTTCACACAGGCGTTCTCACCAAAAATGTGTTAAAGCTCAAAGCTGAATTTGAGGGTGAAAAAAAATTCCAGGATAATTCCTAATTTTACTCAATGATACAAATTCGAGTGAATTTTTAGCCCGGAATGGTGTCTCCCCGCAAGTGTCTGAGCGCGTACAGGACGCATGATAAATCCCATTGCGTTTCCCTCATCTGCCGCTTTCACCAGTTCTGCATGTTCATCTTCTGTTAATTCTTCCGTCAGCCAGCCGATAACCACACTGTAATTCCCTGTGCGTAGCGCACGGACCATTGATTCCAGCGTATGGCAGGGAGAGAGTTGGCTAATTTGCATGACTTTCGTCAATGGGAGCCCGGCCGACTGCACCCACTCGCGGCTCAGTTTTTGTTGAGGCGTCAGCCAGAGCTGCCAGCGCGACTGTTGACCTAATTGCTGAAGCAGAGGAAGAAGCAGGAGTTGCGTCATCATGGGCTGGTCCTCGCGATAGACCACTTCACTGATAAGCCCAGCGGTAGTGTGCTCTGACGACACGCGCGCAATTTTGCTTGATGCGGAAGAGAACGACGAAGAACGATTTGCGTAGCCTGAAGTGTACATAATCAATCCAGCCCTGTGAGTTACTGTATGGATATACAGTAACCCTGCTATCACCAAAGATCAACCTTATTTTCTGAAACAGGTTCGCAGTTTTTGGTTGTTGTTATGGGAAAAACAAAATTCATCTTGCCCCTTGCGAATAAGTTGCCTATTTTCGTCATTAACGGATCCGCTACTGCAAATCATTTTATTACGTTATGATTTAAAAGGATTTTTATGAAAAAACTTTCTTATGCAAGGATCTATAAATCACAAGAATATCTGGCGTCATTGGGGACTATTCGTTATCGATCGCTGTTTGGTGGTTATAGCCTGACAGTTGACGACACGGTATTTGCTATGGTCGCCAGTGGCGAGTTATATCTTCGGGCCTGTGAACAGAGCGCGCCGTACTGTGTAAAACATTCCCCTGTCTGGCTGACATTTATAAAACGTGGACGTCCGGTGGTGCTCAATTATTATCAGGTGAACGATACGCTGTGGCAAAACCAGCAACAACTGGTGTCGCTATCACGGTATTCACTGGATGCGGCGTTAAAAGAAAAACAAAGTCGTTTTGCACAGCATCGCCTGCGTGGACTGCCGAACATGACATTTCATCTGGAAACTCTGCTGAATGAAGCAGGTATAAAAGATGAAAGCACATTACGCATGTTGGGGGCAAAAATGTGCTGGTTGAAACTGCGACAGGTTAATCCCGCCCTGACGGTGAAAATACTCTATGCCCTTGAAGGCGCGATTGGGGGGATTCATGAGGCGGCGCTCCCGGCGATTCGTCGCCAGGAGCTTGTGGAGTGGGTGAGTTCTCTTACGCCTGAACCGGTGTACTAGACGGCAATGCAGCAATTTGCTGCTGTAATCGTCTGATTTCTGGTAGTAGTGCTATCAATAGGCCAACTTGCTGTACGACCAGCGGTTCTTTACTGTCCGGGCGTGGTTCGAGATGCTGAATCCGTTGCTTCAGTCCTTCAAGCGCCTGGTATACGCGCTGCTCGTCAGCGGGTTGATGGTGCAGTGCATCATCAACATAGCAAACGGCATCGTCCAGTAATGCCAGAACGTCCGGGTTGGTTAACTGTTCACGGTGTGCGCCCAGCGCCGAAATATAACTGGTAAAGGTATGGTTGAGGCACAGCAAGCGGAATGCCGTTTCGCGCGTTTGGGCGGTGACATCCGGTTCACTCGACATATTCGACACCACGGATGCCAGCTCCGCATCACGATTATGCGCATCACGGCGTGCAATACGGTATGCCAGACGATTGTCTCGCCCCTGATGATATTGTTCGAGAATGGCGTCAAGGTAACGACAGTTTGCATCGGTCGCCCGTTCAATCACCCGTGGCAGGTTGCGAAAACGCCAGTCTGGCCAGATGAAACTGACGGCTGCCCATGCGATGGCACAACCTATCAGCGTATCGATGACGCGCGGCAGTGCGACTTCAAACCCTTCTCCAAGCAGGTTAAAGCACAGCAATACGAGCAACGTGATAAACATTGTTGCATGCGCGTACTGAACATTGCGGAAAGCGAAAAAGAGCACGCCAGTGATCACCAGCAGTATTAATTGCCCTTCCAGAGATGGGACGAACCACAGGATGGGCAACCCAATCGCTATCCCAACTAATGTGCCGATAATCCTTAACGCCAGACGATGTCGTGTGGCGTTGTAGTTGGGCTGGCAGACAAACAGGCTGGTCAGCAGGATCCAGTAGCCATGGTTCATACCCGTTATCTGGATAATGGCGTACCCGACGCAGAGCACCAGCGACATGCGAACCGCGTGACGAAACAGCGCCGACTCCGGCGTAAAATTGCGACTCAGACGCAGCCAGATATCACTGAATCCATGCGGACTATCATCGGCAAGCTGATTTTCTGACTCATTGCGCGAGAGTACCTGGGCCTGCTCAGACTCAATGGTGGCGAGTTGCGCATCGATAGCCCGCAGGTTTGATAGTAAGAATCCCAGCGTATTGAGCAGATCTGCAGGGGCACCGCTTGCACGCATGCGCTCAAGGGCGGCATCGATATGTGTAAAGACGCGCTCAAAGTGTGCATCGTGCTGGTAAGGGGTGCGTAGCAAAATGCAGCGAGACAGTTGTGTACAGGCTTGTCCCTGCATCGACATTAATCGCTGGAAACGAAACATCACATCGCTGTGACGGAAATGGTCGCGTAGCGTCTGGTACTGAATATGTGAGGAACTTGCGCGTTCGTGAATATCCTGCGCGACAAAATAGTAATGCAGTGTGCGGCGGGTACCTCGCTGTCCACGGTCACCGCGCAGACGGGTGAGTAATGATATTTTTGTTTGGTTCAACGTCGCCATCAGTTGCCCATTGGCCAGCGCTAAGTCATACAAGGGGGCCTGGCTTTCGTCTTCGATGTCGGGATCAAAAAGGCGGGATTTCAGCTCCAGGTAGTGTGCCAGCTGTTCGTAGCTGCGCGCCAGATTGTCCTGCAGTGGACGAATCGGGAACAGAAGGTGACCGATAAGCGTCAGAAGGTTATACCAGATGGCGCCAGCAAGCAGCAGGATCGGTTGCTGGTACCACTGATCGTAAAGTGATGTGCCCAGCATGGTGTAAATGGCGATCAGTAATGCACCAAAAGCGATGGTCGCATAACGCTGACCTAAGCCTCCCAGCAAAATAAAGCCGCTGGTGGAAAGCGTTAAACCAATCGCGAAAAGCCACGGCCAGGGGAAGAGCAATTCGACGGAGGCCGAGGCAATAAAAAAGCAGATCAGTGTAATGATCAAATTGCGCAGACGACCCGCGAGCCGATCGTCCAGATCGGTCAGCGCGGCAGCAACCATACCCAGCGTTAGCGGGATGGTCAGTTTGACGTCACCCAGCCACCACGGCAGCGCCGTAGTACCGCAAAGTGCGATAAAAATTCGCACGTAGTATAGCCAGGTGCTGTTCCAGGTATAGCGTTTAAGCAGTGGACTTAACATAAAGGCCATCAGTTCCGATTATTCAAAGCGACGACGCGCGTTGGCTTCGCGTGCGGCACGGGCAACTTCGACTGAAACCACGCGACGACCAACGGGCCAGAGTGCAATTGCGGCGATTTTAAAGTTCGCAATACCTACCGGAATACCAATAATCGTAATGCACTGGGCAATACCGGAAACAATATGCATCAGGCACAGCCACCAGCCGAAGAAAATCAGCCAGAAAATGTTGAGCAGCGTACCGCCGGTATTCAGAAGCACGTTTTTACCCGCTGGGTTGAGTTCATCAACGTGAATCGCTTCATTACCGTAGGGGAACAGCGACAAGCGTGTGATTTCCCAGCAGGAGCGGGTCAAGGGTAGTGTGAAGATAAGCACGATACTGACTAACGTCGCCAGTAACCAGGCTAAGGTGGTGGCGAATCCCCCAAGCACAAAATTTAAAATATTCAGAACAGTACGCATAAACCCTCGGTTAACTCTGGTTTTCTGTGAATTTGGCAATTGTAACGTTTTTTTGGGCTGGAGCACGTTTTCTCTGGCGGTTACACTGATAAGCAAACCTCTTCGTGTGGATCCGCGTAAGTCTTATGGAACTGAAAGCAACTTCTCTGGGAAAACGTCTGGCGCAACACCCTTACGATCGGGCCGTTATTCTCAATGCCGGCATTAAAGTCTCCGGCGACCGTCATGAGTATCTTATTCCATTCAATCAGTTACTGGCTATCCATTGTAAAAGGGGCCTGGTATGGGGCGAACTGGAATTTGTGCTTTCTGATGATAAAGTTGTACGCCTTCACGGCACTGAATGGGCGGAAACCCAGCGTTTCCATCATCATCTGAGCATGCTCTGGCAACAGTGGAGCCAGGAGATGAGTGACGTTGCAGCAGGGGTGCTACAGGAACAGTTGGATGCGATTGCCGCGCGTACAGGGGAAAACAAATGGCTGACGCGGAGCCAAACATCCGGATTGCAACAACAGATCCGCCGTGCTTTTGACGCGTTGCCCCTGCCGGTCAACCGGCTGGAAGAATTTGATCATTGTCGTGAGGCATTGCATCAGTGCCAGGCGTGGCTGCAGGACATTGAAGCGTGTCGTTTGCAGCATAACCAGGCATATACCGATGCGATGCTGGCGGAGCATACCGAGTTTTTCCAGAAGATTGAGTCCTCACCGCTGAATCCAGCCCAGGCGCGTGCGGTGGTGAATGGCGAGCAGTCGCTATTGGTGCTTGCGGGTGCAGGAAGTGGCAAGACATCCGTTCTGGTTGCGCGTGCGGGCTGGTTGCTGGCGCGGGGAGAAGCGGCTGCTGAACAAATCTTGCTGCTGGCGTTTGGTCGCAAAGCCGCTCAGGAAATGGATGAACGCATTCGCGAACGGCTGCAGACGCAAGACGTCACTGCGCGGACGTTTCATTCACTGGCGTTGCATATTATTCAACAGGGTAGCAAAAAAGTCCCGACAGTCAGCAAACTCGAAAATGATACTGCCGCCAGAAATAAACTGTTTCTCGCCACATGGCGTCAGCAGTGCAGCGAGAAAAAAGCACAGGCTAAAGGCTGGCGACAGTGGTTGGAAGAAGAGATGCAGTGGTCCGTGCCAGAAGGCAATTTTTGGGACGATGAAAAATTACAGCGTCGCCTGGTCTCACGGCTGGATCGCTGGGTTAGCCTGATGCGTATGCATGGTGGAGCACAGGCGGAGATGATCGCCAATGCGCCGGAGGCGATCCGCGATCTGTTCAGCAAACGTATAAAGCTGATGGCACCGTTGCTCAAGGCCTGGAAAAGCGCTCTGAAAGAAGAGAATGCCGTCGATTTTTCAGGATTGATCCATCAGGCGATTGTCATTCTGGAGAAAGGGCGCTTTATCAGCCCCTGGAAGCACATCCTGGTTGATGAATTTCAGGATATCTCCCCACAGCGCGCCGCCCTGTTAGCCGCATTGCGCAAGCAAAACTCACAGACCACGCTATTTGCCGTGGGCGATGACTGGCAGGCCATTTACCGTTTCAGTGGTGCACAACTTTCGTTGACTACTGCCTTCCGGCAACACTTTGGTGAGGGCGATCGCTGCGATCTGGATACGACATACCGTTTTAATAGCCGTATTGGCGAGATAGCCAATCGGTTTATCCAACAAAACCCGCATCAGCTTAAGAAACCGCTCAATAGCCTGGCAACTGGCGACAGAAAAGCCGTCACTCTGCTCGATGAAAGTCAGCTGGATGCGCTATTGGATAAGCTATCCGGCTTTGCGAAAGCAGAAGAACGCATACTGGTGCTGGCGCGATATCACCACCTTAAACCTGCCAGTCTTGAGAAAGCAGCGACCCGCTGGCCCAAACTACAGCTGGATTTTATGACTATTCATGCCAGTAAAGGACAGCAGGCGGATTATGTCATTGTCGTTGGGCTTCATGATGGCAACGATGGTTTTCCGGCCCCGGCCCGTGAGTCGATTATGGAAGAAGCATTACTGCCAATGGTCGAGGATTTTCCGGATGCAGAAGAGAGAAGGTTGCTCTACGTGGCACTTACACGTGCCCGGCATCGGGTGTGGTTGCTGTTTAATAAAGACGCGCCATCTTGTTTTGTTGATGAACTAAAACAACTGGATGTCCCGGTAGCGAGAAAACCCTGAAGAACAGGCGGCTACCGCCGCCTGTCTGACGATTATTTGAGGCGCTCAGCCAGATAACGGGCGTAATCCGGGATCAGTATGTCCGTCGCATCGCTGAAGTTTGGTGACTGGATAATAAAATCGGCGGTAGATACGTTGGTGGCAACCGGAATATTCCAAACTGTGGCCAGGCGCAGAAGGGCTTTAACATCCGGATCATGAGGCACGGCGTTGAGTGGATCCCAGAAGAAGATCAGCACATCAATTTTCCCTTCAGAGATCAGGGCACCGACCTGCTGATCGCCACCCATTGGACCGCTGAGCATGGCGTTGACATCCATACCGGTCGCGCGTTGAATGAGATTTCCTGTCGTGCCTGTCGCATAGAGGACATGCTTTTCTAACAATGGCTGGTGGCGTTCTACCCAGCTCATCAGCATCTGTTTACAGTGATCATGTGCAACCAGCGCAATATGCTTACGCGCCGGTAAAGTGCGAGTCGTCAGTTCCATAGTACAGCTCCCAAGTTAACCTCACTACAGAGTACTGGAAGCTCTTGACGCTGCAAGAGAAAGACAAAAAAAATGCGTAGGTGAACATAAATGTCACGAGGGCGGCTGTTTCTCTGCCCATTGCAGAAAATTACTTCGTGTTTGCGCATCGGCCTGCCCAAACCAGTATTTCAAACGCTGTTCGGTGAGTGTCTGCGACTGCGGCGGCACCCGATCCAGTTCAGAGACTCCCGAGAGCAATGCGCTGTCATCTGCCATCATAGTGGCAAATTGTGGGAGTGAAGCGTGCTTAGACGATTTGTTATAGCGTTCAGTCTCGAGTTCGTAATCCACGATTTTTGCCGATGAGGTAATCGACAAAATATCCAGCTTGACCGGAATGGGCATGGAATCGCCATCTAATAGTTCCACACGCGGAGCGTCATCGAAATGCGTCGCGTCACGTTCGTTGTTAAGACGGGGGAGATGAAAATTGACCTGACTAACCAACTGAGTATCAAAACTGATGACCAGCGGAGGAGAAATATACAGACGTTCTTCATGGCTGGAGAGACGAATCGTTTTCTCAACGCGAAAGACAAGCTGATGCCGACCATTCTCCAGCTCAATACTGTCGGCACCGCGCAGTAAAGAGCTGGACACCTTTTTTCCGTCCAGCACCAGAAGGTCAATATCATTAGACAGGCGCAAAGAGGTCGCACAAACGGTTACCGGCAAAAGCAGAGCAATCAGGGCTGTCACAATGCCGGTTTTCATAAGGTTCTCCTGTCCAGAAAATGATCTGCATAAGATGTATCTAAATTTTTCGACAATCATGTTTACTAACATATAGACATATTTTCCAGTTTAGCTCTCATGCGCCAGTATGGGATGAATGGTTGCGACGTCAGGTTTGTCGTACACTTTGCAAAACAGCCTGGAGGAATACGATGAAAGAGACCGATATTGCTGGCATTTTGACATCTACCCGTACGATTGCGCTGGTAGGAGCAAGCGATAAACCCGATCGCCCGAGCTATCGGGTAATGAAGTATTTACTTGATCAGGGCTATCACGTTATCCCCGTGTCTCCTAAGGTTGCCGGGAAGACGCTGCTGGGACAGCAGGGCTATGCGACGCTGGCAGACGTACCAGAGAAAGTGGATATGGTGGATGTCTTTAGAAACTCAGAAGCAGCATGGGGAGTCGCACAGGAGGCTATTGCTATTGGCGCGAAGACCTTGTGGATGCAGCTTGGCGTGATTAATGAACAGGCTGCCGTGCTGGCGCGCGATGCGGGCCTGGCGGTAGTAATGGATCGTTGCCCGGCGATTGAAATCCCCAGACTGGGACTGGCGAAGTAAGGTTGTACTGTTGCCGGATGGCGCATTGTATATCCGGCCTACAACGGTGTTTGTCGTAGGCCGGAGAAATGTTGTCAGTTGCGCAGGCGTGGGGCCTGGAGCTGTTTACGGATTGTCCGTGCCAGTTCATCCATCGACGGTTGCTCTGGATGTTCTTCTTGTAGCTCACTACTCAACTGTGCTTCAGCCAGATACGTATGTACTGGCAGGCCATTATCGTCTTCCATCACCACGTGATACCAGGGAGCGGCGCGAAGTTCGTCGTTTACCGCCAACTCATCAGGTGACGGGTCAACAAGCGAATATTCCGGGTCGATATCCACGACCACTCCGAGGTAACCTAACAGGGAATGGCGGACCTGCTGGCCGATACCGAATTTGCTGGCAATCATAGTCACCTCCCGGGAAATAGATACCCTCTATGTAAGGGTAATATTCCACTTTTCAAGTTACATGATGCGACAGGCAAACCCTTTCAGATACAGCCCTTCCGGGTAGGTAGCGATCACAGGATGATCGGCGGCCTGACGGAACTGCTCTATAAATTGTACATCACGCCCGGCATCTATTGCGGCATCGGCGATGATTTTCTGAAATAAATCGGTGGTCATCAATCCGGAGCAGGAGAATGTCAGCAGTACGCCCCCCGGATTCAGCAGCTGAATTGCCAGCATATTGATGTCTTTATAGCCACGGCAGGCACCCATCAACTGGCTTTTGTTTTCGACAAACTTCGGCGGGTCCATCACGATAACATCAAATTTCTCACCACGATCGCGATAGGCGCGCAGCAACTTGAACACGTCATCACGCACAAACTCGGCTTTGCTCAGATCCAGCTTGTTCAGCTCTACGTTCTGGCGGGCGATATCGAGAGCTTCCTGGGAAGTATCAACGCTGACGACCTGGCGGCAGCCGCCCATTAATGCAGAGACGGCGAATCCACCGGTATAGGAGAAACAGTTCAATACGCGCTGATTTTCCACATAACGACGCGTGGCCAGGCGGCTGTCACGCTGATCGAGGTAATAACCGGTTTTATGTCCGTGCTGAATATCAACCAGCAGTTTCATCCCGTGCTCTTCAATCGGCAGCAGTGCTGGCGGCAGTTCACCCGTGACGGGGCCCTGAGTCAGTTCCATGCCTTCTTTTTTACGCACGGCAACATCGCTACGGTCATAAATAGCGCACTCCGGGAAGACAATCAGCAGGGCGCTAATCAATGCGGCACGTTGATACTCGGCACCTGCACTGAGAAGTTGCAGCACCAGAAAGTTACCGAAACGGTCAATGGTGATGCCCGGCAGGCCATCAGACTCCCCGGCAATCAGTCGATAGCTGTCCAGCCCGTCCTTTTTCGCCAGCCAGTCTCGCCACTTCTGCGCTTGTTGCAAACGGCGGGTAAAGAAATCAATATCGATGGATTCAGACTTGTCGAATGTCCAGACGCGTGCACGGATCTGCGACGCGGGTGAGTACGCGCCGCGTGCTAACCATTTACCCTGATGGTCAACAATATCGATGGTCTCACCGAGGTTGGCTTTACCTTCCATACGTGCGACGGCACCGGAAAATACCCACGGATGGCGGCGCAGTAATGATTTTTCGCGCCCTTTGGCTAACACTAAACGTACACTCATAATTTACTATTCTGTCAATTCAAAGAAATGGGCGCCATTGTCCTGAGTTTTACGTGTATTTGCAACGCGCACCGCGATGATAAGGAGAACCGCAATGTCGAAAGTCTGCATAATCGCCTGGGTCTATGGCCGGGTTCAGGGGGTAGGATTTCGCTATACCACCCAGCATGAAGCACAACGGCTGGGATTGACTGGCTACGCGAAGAATATGGATGACGGCAGCGTAGAGGTTGTCGCCTGCGGTGAAAGCGACCGGGTAGAACAACTTATGAAGTGGTTAAAAGCCGGGGGCCCGCGTAGCGCCAGGGTAGACAGAGTTCTCAGCGAACCGCATCGGCCTGGCGAAGAGTTAACGGGATTTAGTATCCGCTATTAAATACATTTCACCGGTTTCGGCAGACCGGCAATTTTGGTTGCCTGCTTGGCCGGACCTTTCGGGAACAGGCGGTAGAGATAACGGCTGTTGCCTTTCTCTTCGCCAAATTTGTTGGCCATCGCTTTGACCAGCATACGAATAGCGGGAGAGGTATTAAATTCCAGATAAAACTCGCGTACGAAACGCACCACTTCCCAGTGTTCCGCGGAGAGCGTAATGCCTTCGTTTTCAGCAATGGCAACTGCCAGCGGCTCGCTCCATTCGGTTGTGTCTTTTAAATAGCCTTCGCTATCAGTACTGATTTCTTTACCTTCAAAGATCAACATAATTCTTCACTGCGTTAGTCAAACTGGCGGCAGTTTACCAAAAAAGAAAGCCCCGCATAAGCGGGGCTGGATAATGCGTGTGGACATCTTAATCGCGGCTGGCGAAGCCCAGAATGCTCAGCAGGCTGACGAAGATGTTGTACAGCGATACATACAGGCTGACGGTTGCACGGATGTAGTTGGTTTCACCACCACGGATGATGTTGCTGGTTTCAAACAGGATGGCACCTGAAGAAATCAGGATAAACACCGCGCTAATCGCCAGATGCAGCGCTGGCAGTTGCAGGAAGATATTCGCAACCATACCAATCAGCACTACCACGATACCTGCCATCAGCATACCGCCGAGGAAGGACATGTCTTTACGCGTGGTCAGAACATACGCAGAACAACTGAAGAAGACCAGCGCCGTACCACCCAGTGCCATACCGATCACGTCACCCATACCTGCTGACAGGTAAGTGTTCAGAATCGGTCCCAGGATGTAACCCAGGAAACCGGTGAAAGCGAAAGCAGACAGAATACCTACTGGTTTATCTGCCGTTTTGTAGGTCAGGAACATCAGACCATACATACCAACCAGCGTCAGAATCAGACCCGGAGACGGCAGCATCAGTACCGTACTGGCTGTTGCGGTGATCGCTGAAAACGCCAGCGTCAGGCTGAGCAGGAAATAGGTATTACGCAGCACCTTATGCGTGCTGAGTAGCGATGTACGATCGCGCGAAGAACTAATAATACGATCCATGAGTCACTCTCTTATGACAGATGTAATTAATGATGGAGGATAATGAAATCACCGGTAACGACCCAGCGGTTTTACCCATCTTTACGCATTTTAACCCGCCGGGCTTAAGCATATTATTTCAGCAAAAGCATCTGGATTAGATGTTACCACTGTTTATGCAAAAATGTCAGATCGATATCTGATAGGTAACTGAAAAATATTGCGTTATTCCCTACATGCCTTTAAGAGTGACAGCGGTGTCAACATAAAACAGAGCAATAAGGTAAAGGGAATGACTCAACATAAATCGAAGGTATTTACATTTACGCTGTTGGCTGTCTGTTTGATGTCTATCAACGGTGTGGCGAGCGCTGCGACAGTTCCCGCGGGCACAGAATTGGCAGCTCAACAGGAACTGGTCAGAAATAACGGCAGTGAGCCAGCCTCACTGGATCCGCATAAAGTTGAAAGCAACGTTGAGTTTAATTTAATCAGCGATATGTTCGATGGACTGGTGGCCGTAAACCTGGATGGCACTATTGCGCCCCGGCTTGCTGCCTCCTGGGAGAATAAAGATAACACTGTCTGGACCTTTCATTTACGTCCGGGCATAACCTGGTCAGATGGATCGGCTATTACTGCACAGGATGTCGTCTGGAGCTGGCAGCGACTGGTTTCACCGCAAACTACTTCACCCTATGCCTCTTATCTGGGCAATATGCATGTCGCAAATGCGGTTGATATTGCTCAGGGGAAAAAAGATCCCACTACGCTTGGGGTCAAAGCGCTGAATGACACTACGTTGGAAATTACTTTGACGCAGCCGACAGCGGCATTTTTAGCGATGCTGGCACACCCATCACTGGTCCCGCTGGATAAAGTACTGATTGGCCGCTTTGGCGATAAGTGGACTCGTCCGGAGCACTTTGTCAGCAGTGGTGCGTATAAGCTGTCGCAGTGGGTCGTCAACGAGCGGATTGTTGCCGTGCGCAACCCGCATTACTGGGACGATCAGCATACGGTCATTAATAAAGTGACGTATTTGCCCATCAGTTCAGAGGCCGCAGACGTTAACCGTTACAAAGCCGGGGAAATCGATATTGTTTTTAGTGTTCCGGTCAATCAGTTCGCTCAATTGAAAAAGACGATGGGTGATGAACTCCATGTCTCACCACAGCTTTCAACCTATTATTATCAGTTTAATACCACGCGTGCGCCGTTTAACGACCCGCGCGTGCGTCGGGCGTTGAATATGGCGCTGGATAAAGACATCATCGCACAAAAGGTGATGGGACAGGGACAACGTGCGGCGTGGGTTATCAGCCAGCCTGAAATTGGCGGGGTAAAATTACATGCGCCGGACTACGCATCATGGTCACTCGACAAACGCATTGCTCAGGCAAAAAAACTGCTGGCGGAAGCGGGGTACGGTCCTGAGCATCCGCTTACCTTAAATCTGCTCTACAACACCTTCGAAACGCATCAGCGAATCGCGATTGCCGCCTCGTCAATGTGGAAGAAAAATCTTGGTGTTGAGGCAAAGCTGCAGAACCAGGAATGGAAAACTATGCTGGATACCATGCACACCGGCAATTTTGACGTCGTACGTTATGCATGGATAGCGGATTACGACGATGCATCGAGTTTCCTCAACATTTTCCGCACAGGCGATAGTGAAAACACCACCCGATACAGTAACCCAGCCTACGATGAAGCGATGCGTAATGCGGCGAAAGCCCGTTCTTTGCCAGAACGCGGGAAATATTACCAGCAGGCGGAAGACGTGTTAGGCGAGGATGTACCCGCTATTCCGGTTTACCACTATGTCCGCACACACCTGGTAAAGCCGTGGGTAGGCGGATTTGCACCGGATAACCGTGGGAATTACTTCACCAAAGATATGTACATCAAAAAACATTAAACAGCAGCATCCCGGATTTGTGCTGAATAAACGGTCAATTTGTTGTTATTTAAGTCGATTAACAACATTTTGGCTGTTTTTCAGGCAAACGAACACATTGGTGCTTTACAGGTCCGTTCGGGATGTTTATAGTGCGCCTCATTGGAAGCGTGGCCGAGCGGTTGAAGGCACCGGTCTTGAAAACCGGCGACCCGAAAGGGTTCTAGAGTTCGAATCTCTACGCTTCCGCCAAATACAAACCCCAAGCTATTTAATAGCTTGGGGTTTTTCGTTTTATACAGTTTCTGTTGTGCCATTTCTCTTTAGCCTTGCGTGTTCCAGGCTCACTTGTATTGGAAGAAGAATGAATTTTTCGCTACGTGCTGAAGCATCTTCGGGTAGGCTCCGCGATGATTATGTCCATCCTTTCAACGAACCCTGATTAACTGAAGTTATTATGCGGGATCATGCGATCTTCAGCATTTTTAGGTGTAAGCGTCCCGTAAAAACAGATCATTCGCTTTTAGCGTGTTTTCAGCAAACGGTACAGGTTATCTTTAGGGCCTGGGTACGTTCTTTGTTCATATCTGGCCTTCAGCACTGATAGCCTATCTGCTGCATTGATAAAGCAGGGGCTCGAAGCTTCGCTTTACAGCACACATTCCATGTGAAGAACAAAACCATACCTGATATACAAGAAAACCCAGAATCTCCGGGGGATCAAACTTCGGTCAGGCCATAAGAAACTGAAAAGCACAGTTCGTTATCTGGGCATTGAAGTCGATGATGCGTTAGAGATCTCTGAATCGATTGAAGTTTAAAGTTGTCAGGGCTGCATCACAACTTGTAACAGAAGTGTAGTTTCTCAGGATAAGTACTGTTTTTCTGTAAAATATTTCTATGTTTTTCATGGTTAATTTTAATCTTGTCAACCATGCTTTTTGTAATTGCAAAATTAGGCATTTCCGGTCCCCTCAGCATAGTCAACTCACGCGTACCCAGGATATATAAATGCGCAATGCACTTATTCCCATCGCCGTAGCCATGGCAATGTTTATAGTGGGTGTTTTTATTCTTAATACACAGGTCTGGTATACCGCTCGTGTAGATAGCCTTGCTGGTGCAAGATATACAGTAAAAAAAATGAACGTGATTCTTAATGAAGCTCGACTGGCCACCCGGACGGCAATCAGCACTGTCGAAAAAGGCTGTGGCCCGGAAGAGCAATATCGGCTTGGTACCGAAGCAGCATTGCAGCCGCATCTCAGAACTATCATTATTCTCAGGCAAGGAGCGGTCTGGTGTTCATCTCTACCGGGAAATCGCATACTACTGGTTAACATCGATGCGATACCGACTTCACCATTGTTACTTGTGCCTTCCAGCGGCACAGTAAATGGCCTTCCTGTTCTTTTAGTGCAAACGGAATTTGCTGACAATCGTATCGTCGTCACCGTAAGCGATAGCCATGTCAGGGAGACGCTGGACACCCCGCTAAAAGACGTGAGGTACACACTAAGGGTAGGGAATAACGCTATAGGTATGTTCGGGGATGTCACTAAGGTGAACGAAGCGCAGCATCGTTCTGTACACGTTACATACTCAGAATATCCCTTCAGCATCGAATATGATTCCGCTGCGTTTTTCAGCCTGCAGAACTTGCAGAGAATGATCAGCCGGGCTGGGGGGGTATTGCTGTTTTTACTGCTGATATCCTGTCTCGCCGCTTACACCCTGAATCAATATCTGAGTAAAAATACTCTCCCTGAAGAAGCACTCCGCCGGGCAATTGTGAAGGGTGATATCGTTCCTTTTTATCAGCCCATCGTAAATGGCAAAGAAGGCACACTGCGTGGTGTTGAAGTGTTGGCCAGATGGAAGCATCCGATAGCAGGGTATATTTCTCCCGCTTCATTTATTCCAGTAGCGGAAAAATCAGGGTTGATCGTGCCGTTAACGCAAAGCCTGATGACCCAGGTTACGTCTAATATGAACACCATTGCCAGTAAATTACCGGAAGGCTTCCATATAGGGATTAACTACTGCGCTTCTCATATCGCAATGCCCACATTCGTGGACGAGTGTTTGAAATATAAGCACAGTTTCAGCCGGCGAGATTTAAACCTGGTCATTGAGGTAACGGAACGCGAGCCTCTGGATATCGATGAAACACTCGTTCAGACCCTGAATGAATTACATAAAAATGGTTTTGCCATCGCGCTTGATGATTTTGGCACTGGATATTCAGGACTCTCCTACTTACAGGATCTTCATATCGACTACATCAAAATTGATCAAAGTTTTGTTGGCAGGGTAAATGAACATGAGGACTCGACCCTTATACTGGACTCCGTACTTGACCTGGCGCGTAAGCTCTCAATAAGCATCGTTGCTGAAGGTGTGGAAACACAGGAACAGCTTGACTATCTCATTAGAAACAATATCACATTTTTGCAGGGGTACTATTTCTTTAAGCCAGTTCCTTTCGCTGAATTAATAATGATTTTGTTATCCAAACCTAAAGTCAGGGTGAACGTTGAATGAGCAGTTAGATGTTCAAGCTAACAAGAAAAAATATCATTAACGTGACCGGGCCCAAAATCAATGCAGTACTAAATCAGAGATCGTCGTTTTTCTGAATATCTGCCGGGCGGGTATTGAGCTCAACAATCCGTAGCTGAGAAATCGAATCTGATGAGTTGGGTTCTTTATAAAAAATACGCCCTGCAAATCTGTAGGTGCGGCTCAACGCCGCACCCTTAATATATTCACGGATGGCTAATAAATCGGGACAGGCGTTGACGCAAAAGGCGGTTTTCCTGTCGTAGCTGCGCATTTTCCTCGAGCAACGTCAGTGCGACAGCAATCCCAGGCCAGTCAAGCGCCAGTTCATGGCGCAGACGCAGTGCGCGTTGCACCACGGTCAGCGCATGGTCATCAAAGGTCTCATCTTCACGGGGTTCGATTACCCCTAAACCGACAATTTCATTCAGTTCCTCTGCAGAAACACCGGTATGCAGACAAAACTCGGTAATGGTAAAGGTAACGGTCACGTTAGCCATTATGCTTTCCCCCACTCTTTACGCGGATCAAAGGACTTCTGCGCATCCGCCAGCTGTTGCCACAAGGCGGCGCTGTTGTCGTCAGGTTTCGGCGGCATCACGATTTTGATGACCGCGTACAGGTCGCCAGTATGTTTTTTACCGACCAGACCTTTGCCTTTGATACGTAATCGCTGTCCAGCCTGGCTTCCTGCGGGGATGGTCAGCAAAATACTCTCTTTGAGTGTTGGTACAGTCACTTTTGCGCCCAATGCGGCTTCCCATGGGGCGAGCGGAACGACAACCTCCAGATCCTGATTAACAATATCAAACAGCGGATGCGGTGCGATATGAATCACCAGCCACAAATCACCGTTCGGGCCACCGTTTTCACCAGGGGTTCCCTGACCTTTCAGGCGAATGCGCTGCCCATTGCCGACACCGGCCGGGATCTTAACGTTGAGGGTTTTGGGGATTTCCCGCTCGATCATGCCAAACGCATTGTACACCGGCAGATTGTAACTGATGGTGCGGCTATGCTCAGCAAGGGTTTCTTCGAGGAAAACGGCGACCTCGATTTCAATATCATGTCCGCGACTGGCTTGGCGCTGCCGTGACTGATGTGCGTGCTGGCCAAAAATTGAAGAGAAGATATCGTCGAAATCTTCAGCGTTGTAGCGTTGACCTTCTCCTTGCTGGAACTGACGATTAAACTGCGGGTCGTTGCGATGCTGCCACAACTGGTCGTATTCGGCGCGTCGCTGTTCATCGCTCAGTACTTCCCAGGCTTCGGCAACTTCTTTAAAACGGGCTTCAGCGTCGGTTTCTTTGCTGACATCGGGATGGTATTTTCGCGCGAGACGACGGTAGGCGGTCTTGATTGTCTTGAGATCGTCTGTCGGCTTCACGCCCATAATGGCGTAATAATCCTTTAATTCCATAGCGTTCTCTCGTGTAAATCAACACATGAAGAAGGCAATCCCTCTCAAAAGGTATCACCGTTAAGTTTAGGGTAATCCTGATAGGCACGAATGCCAACCATGAAAAAGGGGGGCGCAGGTCATAAAAGGGTCACCGGCTAATGTGGTGAGCCTGCTTGTTTATTTACCTATCACACTCACATTCTCCTTTTCACCAGACTGTTCGTTGTTGAGCGAAGCATCGCATTTAATCCGGCAATAGAGTGGCTGAAATTAACAAGGGAGAGATACTGAATGATCGCCGTTATTTTTGAAGCAGATGTGTATCCTCAGACAGGAGAGCGATATCTTCAACTGGCCTCAGAGCTGAAGCCGTTGTTGGCAGAGATCCCTGGGTTCATTTCTATCGAACGATTTCAGAGCATTTATACGCCCGGGAAAATGCTGTCACTTTCATGGTGGGAGGATGAAGATGCAGTGCTCAGGTGGAAATGCAACGTCAGGCATCAGGCCGCACAGCAGGAGGGTAAGCAGTTGATTTTTTCATACTACAGAATACGTGTTGCCACTGTTTTGAAGGATTACGCTTCTGAATAAGGTTCTGCCAGCGTATATGACAGTTAACTGTCAATAATTCCGCCTGTAGGAACAAGAGCCAGAACAGGCTCTGGCTCTTGTTGATGGTGCGTCAGTAATATTAACGGCTTATCAAGGCTTGGAAAAAAGAAAACGAACGGTCTCAGCGTAGTTCTGGACAAAAGCGTTAACGTTATCTGATTTTAATCCTTTCGGGTTAATCATATATTTACCCTTGATAAAGATAGCCGGTACACCTTTCAGGTCTACCGCTTTAGCCAACTCCTGTTGCTTCGCCGTTAATGATTTTACGGCAAAGCTATTCCACGCAGCATCATAGTCGTTTGCACTGACACCAGCGCGGATAAATACATTGCGGATATCATCTGCTGTTTTAACAGTTTGTTTTTTCTGCACGGCATCAAACAGTAAAGGTTTTACTTTATCTTCCACGTTTAACAGCATAGCGACAGACCAGGCGTGTGTCATCTCCGGCCCCAACGGGCCTAAGAAATCGACGTGATACTCAGTGAGTTTGACATCAGTAGGTAATGCTTTTTTCACATTATCAGTGACTTCCAGAACTTCATCATACTGGTAGCATGAAGGGCAATAAAATGAAAAAAACTTAAGCGCAGCGGGCGCTGACGCAACTGGCTTTTCAAGTGAAATATATTCTTTGCCATCGGTAAATGTTGCTGCCTGAACGCTCACAGTAAAAAACAGGCCTAGAAGAGGAAGTAAGATTTTTTTCATTTTCATATACTCTAAATAACATTTAACAAACAATTGTTTTGATGATGAACATAACGTTCATGGCGGCAAGTGATAATACAATATTCATCAGAAAATGTGCTGACTCTTACTTTCATTTACGTAGGAATATCCGCTGGCGGACTTCTCTTTCATTTTTATCATCAGTGATGAAATATCTGTTGGACGCTTTTGGAATGACAGATAATAAACCCTGTGATATTTCCAGCTTTGTTTTATTAGTGCCATTATTTTGTAATAGTGAAATTGATTAATAACATTAATCATCATTTCTGGGCAGATCGCTGTGGGAGGAATGAGATTTGACCGGCCTCTGCCGACATAACTTTACAGGGTAAAGGTTGCCAAAACCTCGCCAGTGGCTAAGATAACTCGCGTCAATCAGTGAGGGTATAATGGCGAAACGTCAACGGATGGGATGGTGGTTCCTCTGCCTGGCATGTGTTGTGGTGATGGTATGCACCGCGCAACGCATGGCGGGTCTGCACGCCTTGCAGATGAACACCGCGACCACTGCTGTTGTCGCGAGCGCCCAGGCCGATACCGATGAAGCTTCGCCCGTTACGCCGTGTGAACTGAGCGCAAAATCGTTGCTGGCTGCACCGCCAGTATTGTTCGAAGGCGCGATCCTGGTGCTATGTTTGCTCATGTCGCTGTTGGCACCTGTGCGGGCATTTCGCCTGCCTTTTTTCCCTCCGCGCGTTATCTCGCCGCCCACACTTAGGGTTCATCTCCGATTTTGTGTCTTCCGTGAATGACAGCGCAGCCGTTGCTGACTGTTAGATAATTATTCACGGAGAAAAAATATGAAGACTGTTTTCAGGCAGGCGCTGCTCTGCCTGTTATTGCTATGGCTGCCCGTATCCTGGGCGGCTGATATCGGCTGGCTGCGTTCACCCGATAACAATCACGCCAGTGTACGGTTACGTGCCGATACAGCCGCAGGCGGTGAAACCCGACTGCTGCTCGATGTTAAACTGGAGGATGGCTGGAAAACCTACTGGCGATCGCCGGGTGAGGGCGGTGTAGCACCGTCCATCGTCTGGAAAGATAAAATGCCTGCTGTTGATTGGTACTGGCCGACACCCGCGCGTTTTGAGGTCGCCAATATCACCACCCAGGGATATCACGATAATGTCACCTTCCCGATGGTCGTACGTGGCACAACGCCAACCACCCTTAACGGTGTGCTGACCCTATCAACCTGCAGCAATGTCTGCCTGTTAACGGATTTTCCCTTTTCCGTGACGCCGAGCGTTCAGGACCCATCTTTTGCTCATGACTATGCGCAAGCGATGGGGCAGATACCGCTGGCCAGCGGCCTGACCGATGCGCTTAGTGCCGGGGCGCGAGCCGGAGAGCTGGTGGTTGAGGCGCGTCGTACGGGGGGCTGGTCTGCACCAGGCCTGTACCTGGATACCGTTGATGATGCGGATTTTGGTATGCCGCAAATCCGCGTAGAGGGCGAAACACTATGGGCAACGGTTCCGGTTCATGACAGCTGGGGGGAAGGGGCGCCGAATCTTCGGGGTAAGCAACTGACACTGGTTCTGGCTGATAACGGCGTTGCACAGGAAAGTCGTCTTGCCATTGGCGATGCACCAGTGGTGCAGCATGCAGCGATCCCGCTGTGGCAGGTGGTGCTGATGGCGCTGTCAGGCGGGTTGATCCTTAACTTAATGCCCTGCGTGCTTCCGGTGCTGGGCATGAAGCTGGGCTCGATTTTACTGGTTGAGGAGAAAAGCCGTCTTCAGGTTCGCCGCCAATTTCTGGCATCGGTGGCTGGCATCCTGGTCTCTTTTATGGCCCTTGCGCTGCTGATGACGGTGCTGCGCCTGACCAATCAGGCGCTTGGTTGGGGGATCCAGTTCCAGAGTCCGTGGTTTATCGGTTTTATGATGCTGGTGATGCTGACGTTCAGCGCCAGCCTGTTTGGGCTGTTTGAATTCCGCCTTCCTTCAGCAATGACCACCATACTGGCAACTCGCGGCGGTAACGGCTTGTCAGGGCATTTCTGGCAAGGCGCGTTTGCGACGTTGCTTGCCACACCGTGCAGTGCGCCGTTCCTAGGGACGGCAGTGGCGGTGGCGTTGACCGCCTCGCTTCCGACGCTATGGGGGCTGTTCCTTGCGCTCGGGCTGGGGATGAGTTTGCCATGGTTGCTGGTGGCGCTGCGTCCAGGTCTGGCGCTGCGTCTGCCGCGTCCGGGGCGTTGGATGAATATCTTGCGGCGTCTTCTCGGCGTGATGATGCTTGGCTCGGCGATCTGGCTGGCAACATTGCTGCTCCCGCATCTGGGGTTCGCAAGCCAAAGTACAGCCAAAGAGAGTGTGAACTGGCAACCGCTGAGCGAGCAGGCCATCGAAGAGGCACTGGCCCAGCATAAGCGCGTATTTGTAGATGTGACGGCTGACTGGTGCATTACCTGTAAAGTCAATAAATTCAATGTTCTACAACAAGAAGAAATTCAGATTGCGCTGCAACAACCCGATGTGGTGGCTCTGCGGGGTGACTGGACGCTGCCCTCTGAAGCGATCACCGAATTCCTGAAAAAACGCGGCCAGGTCGCTGTGCCGTTCAACCAAATTTATGGCCCCGGTTTGCCGCAAGGCCAGGCGTTGCCGACGTTGTTAACCCGCGATGCGGTGCTAAATACACTGGCCGGTGCCAAAGGAGTAACCCCATGAAAATGATGATTATCCTGCTGTTAACCCTGTTTTCTGCCGTCAGCGTGGCGAAAGAACCTGCGCCATTTACACCTGAGCAGGAGAAGCAAATTGAAGCGCTGATTCAGGAAGCGCTGTTTAACGACCCCAATAGCCCGCGTATTGGTGCCAGGCAGGCTAAACTGACGCTGATAAATTTCACCGATTACAACTGCCCATATTGCAAGCAGTTGGATCCGATGCTGGAAAAAATTGTACAGAAATATCCTGATGTGGCGGTGGTGATTAAACCGCTGCCGTTTAAAGGGGAAAGTTCGGTTCTGTCGGCGCGAACCGCGCTGACGACCTGGCGTGAGCACCCGCAGCAGTTTCTGGCGTTACATGAGAAACTGATGCAGAAGAAGGGCTACCACACGGCAGTGAGTATTAAACAGGCACAGGAGAAAGCCGCTGCCAGCCCTGTGACGCTGGATGCACAAAGTGAAGAGACGCTGAGCACCAACCTGCAACTGGCACGTCTGGTTGGTGTGCGGGGCACACCTGCAACGATTATTGGCGATGAGCTGATCCCGGGTGCAGTACCGTGGGAAACACTGGAAGAGGTGGTCAAAGAAAAACTGGCGGCCGCAAATGGTCAGTAAACTGCGCCGCTGGCTGCGCGAAGGACTGATCTTACTGGTGTTATTCGCCGGGGCGATGTTGTTGATGGATGCCTGGCGAGCGCCCCAGCTTCCCGCAGCGTTTGACAGCACACCTTTGCAGACGCTGGATGGTGAAAACGTTACGCTGGCCGCGCTCAGCAAAGAGGAGCCAGTGCTGATTTATTTCTGGGCGAGCTGGTGCGGCGTGTGTCGGTTCACGACACCGGAAGTCGCCAGACTGCACTCAGAAGGCGAGAACGTGATAACCATTGCGCTGCGCTCCGGTAATGAGGCGGAGGTAACGCGCTGGCTGGCGCGTAAAGGCGTAGACTTTCCTGTCATCAACGATGCCGACGGGGCCATCTCCCGCAGCTGGGACATCAGCGTCACACCAACGCTGGTCGTGATGTCGCACGGTCGCGTGGTATCGACAACCAGCGGCTGGACCAGTTACTGGGGAATGAAGTTACGCCTCTGGTGGGCAAAAACTGTCTGATTCTGATGCCGGGGAAACCCGGCATTTTTTATGCCGCAGCACACCTGGATGGCATATTTCGTTTCCCGACGAAGCAAACCTGGCGATTGACGTCCAGAATAGGTCATCCTCTTTTTTCCTGGAACGTACATGATGGCAACTTCTTTCGCGCTCGACTCCTCCCTGGTGATAATGATTGCCGCAACCTTTGTGCTGGCGGGGATGGTGAAAGGCGTAACGGGCATGGGCTTACCCACGGTGGCGATGGGGATCCTCGGATCGCTTATTTCTCCGGTCGCGGCGGCGGCGATGCTGCTGTTGCCCTCTCTGATTAGCAATCTGTTTCAGTTTGGCGGTGGTGGTAATACCGGCCGATTGCTGCAACGATTGTGGCCTATGCTGCTGGCGGTGGTGATTGCCACTTTGCTTGCCAGTGTCTGGATCACCGGGGGCGACACAACCCGGACCCAGTTTGCGCTTGGCATGGCACTGGTTGCCTATGCCATCTGGACGCTGGCGGGGAAAAAAATTACCGTGGATCCGCAGCGTGAAAAACCCTTTTCCCTTGTCATTGGATTGGTGACCGGTTTATTGACGGGGGGAACGGGGGTATTTGTTATGCCCGCCGTGCCATGGATCCAGTCTTTGGGCTTTGAAAAGGATGAATTGGTGCAGGCGCTTGGCATTTCGTTCACGTTTTCGACGCTGGCGTTAGCGCTTGGCTTGTGGTGGCACAATGCGTTACCTGTTCAGTCCCTGAGTTTATCGGCTTTTGCCATTCTTCCTGCGCTACTGGGACAGTGGATAGGGACTCGTGTGCGGCGAGTGATTTCACCTGTGGTGTTTAAACGCTGTTTTCTGTTCTGCCTGGTGGGGTTGGGCGTAGAGATGATGCTGCGCGCCGCGTAAGTCTCGCTGTGACTTTACGTCCGTTTCATGCCATCGTTAATTCAGAGGGTTAACGCCAAAGGAGGTGCTATGGCATCGGTAATACTGCACGAAGAAGAGGGTGAACTGGAGTCGCAAATGGCGCTCACTGCGGCGGTGATGGCGGATAAATCGCGTTCGCGTATGCTGTGTGCTTTGATGGATGGGCGCGCCTGGACCGCAACCGAACTTAGCGCGGTGGCGGACGTGTCAGCCTCGACGGCCAGCGCACATCTGGCGCGTCTGTGCGAACAACGATTTGTTGTGGCGTTAGCCCAGGGACGACACCGTTATTTTCGCCTGGCAAGTGCGGAGATAGCCGGCCTCCTGGAACGCCTGATGGGTGTGGCATGGTCTGCATCAACGTCGCGAAAAATCACCACCCCAATACACCTGCGGCATGCGCGAACCTGCTATGACCACCTTGCCGGCGAAGTGGCCGTGAGGCTTTTTGATACTCTGGTTGCCCGGCAATGGTTAACAGCGGATGGCGAAACGCTGACCGCTCTGGGGCAGGAAAAACTGGCAGAAATGGGGATTGTCCTTTGTGCCGGTGTGACCCGACGAAAGATAAGCTGCGGCTGTCTGGACTGGAGTGAGCGACGTTATCATCCGGGCGGCGTGCTCGGTGCCACGTTGCTGAGCTGGTTTAGCGAACAGAAGTGGATTAAAACGCAGACAGGTAGCCGGCACGTTACCTTTACCCCACTAGGAGTGCGCAAACTTCAGACGGAGTTTGGCATCCAAACGACACGGTAGATCCCTCATTTTTGCGAAAGCGTTCCCGGAAAAATGTCATATATCTGTCACACTCTGTGGTGATTGATAACAACAAGAGGTCGTAGGGATGAACAAATCGTTAATCGCCACCGCCGTGGCGGGGGCTGTATTGCTGTCAACGGCTGCACAGGCACAGACGGCACCGGAAGGTTATCAGCTTCAGCAAGTATTGATGATGAGCCGGCATAACTTACGTGCACCTTTAGCCAATAATGGCAGCGTTCTCGAGCAGTCTACCCCCAAACAGTGGCCGGAGTGGGATGTCCCAGGCGGACAACTCACCACGAAGGGCGGCGTGCTGGAAATTTATATGGGCCATTACATGCGTGAATGGTTGGCAGAGCAGGGCATGGTGAAATCCGGGGAATGTCCGGCACCGGGCACGGTTTACACCTATGCTAACAGCCTGCAGCGTACGGTCGCGACGGCGCAGTTTTTTGTCACGGGGGCTTTCCCGGGGTGTGACGTTCCGGTCCATCATCAGGAAAAAATGGGTACCATGGACCCCACTTTTAACCCGGTGATCACTGATGATTCTGCAACATTCAGTCAGCAGGCTGTTCAGGCGATGGAGAAAGAGCGCAGCCAGATGCAGCTCGACGAAAGTTACCAACTGCTTGAGCAAATCACAAACTACAAAGACTCGCCGTCCTGCAAAGAAAAACAGCAGTGTTCCCTGACTGATGCGAAAGACACATTCAGTGCGAAGTACCAGCAAGAGCCTGGTGTTTCCGGGCCACTGAAGGTGGGGAATTCGCTGGTTGATGCCTTCACCTTGCAATATTACGAGGGCTTCCCGACGGACAAGGTCGCCTGGGGGGAGATCAAATCTGATCAACAGTGGAAGGTACTGTCGAAGCTGAAAAATGGTTATCAGGACAGCCTGTTCACCTCTGCAGAAGTGGCGCAAAACGTCGCCAAACCGTTGGTCAAATATATCGACAATGCGTTGGTGACTGAACGGGCGAAAGCGCCGAAAATTACGCTGCTGGTGGGACATGACTCGAACATTGCTTCATTGCTTACGGCACTGGATTTTAAACCGTACCAGCTCCATGACCAGAACGAACGCACGCCGATTGGCGGTAAAATTGTCTTCCAGCGCTGGCATGACAGCAACACAAATCGCGATCTGATGAAAATTGAGTATGTGTATCAGAGTGCACAGCAGCTGCGAAATGCGGAGGTTCTGACGCTCAAATCCCCGGCCCAACGTGTGACGCTGGAACTGAAAGGCTGTCCGATTGATGCCAATGGCTTTTGCCCTGTTGATAAATTCGATAGCGTACTGAATGAGGCTGCGAAGTAAGCCAGGAAAACTCCCCCGTGCAAACGGGGGAGTCCGAATGCTAAACGTTTTTGCGTTCGATAGTCTGTTCACCCCAAAAGAGTGAATCTTTGTCAGTTTTCTCAAAGGCTTTGATCAGTACCTCATCGCTACCTTCTTCCCAAATTTTTTCCGCCATTTTCTCGTCATAGTGGGCGACTTCAAAAATGGCTTCGGCTATTTCTGGCGATGTGTTGCGCAGACTTGCCCATTCGCCGACGCGATGGGCTTTCGCTTCTTGAGTTGGCATTCGAATCCTCCTGTTGAAGATTAGCCGTTGAGTTTTACTGCCAGACCTGCGACATATTCACCCTGATAGCGGGCGATAGATAACTCTTCCTGACTTGGCTGTCGGGAGCCGTCACCCCCGGCAATGGTAGTTGCGCCGTACGGAGTACCGCCACGAACTTGTGAGACATCAAACAGTTCTTGCGCCGCATAACCGATGGGAACAATCACCATCCCGTGGTGGGCAAGCGTTGTCCAGGTTGATGTAATGGTTTGTTCCTGACCGCCGCCAGTGCCTGTTGAGCTGAATACGCTGGCGAGTTTGCCGTAAAGGCCGCCAGATGCCCACAGTCCGCCGGTCTGATCCAGGAAGGTACGCATCTGACCCGACATGTTGCCAAAGCGCGTGGGAGTACCAAAAATAATGGCGTCGTAATCAGCCAGTTCCTGCGGGGTTGCGACTGGTGCGTTTTGTGTTTTACCGCCTGCTTTCAGGAAGATTTCAGGCTGCATTGTCTCTGGCACACGCTTAATAATGACTTCCGCGCCATCTACCTTATTTGCGCCTTCTGCGACTGCATGGGCCATGGTTTCAATGTGTCCGTACATGGAATAATAAAGCACCAGAACTTTTGCCATTTTACACTACTCCTCGAGTTAACCGTGTCCGTAGCGATTCGCTACCTCCCTTTAAAGATATGACGTACGGCCAGGAGTGCAAATTTCACAATCACTTCTTTGATTTATAACAATTTTTATAACAACTGCTTTTGTTGCAAAATGATACATTTTTAACCTGACGGAATTTGGTAGCCATAAGAAAGACTTATTGATTTCATTCCGCGATTATTAACATCTTGCGGTCATTCCTGTTGCAGAATATTACAGTTCGCCGGTTATCCGGTTACTCTTCACTATGCTTAATCCCACGCAGTAAAAATCAGGGCACGGCCCATGCGCTGCGTGAGGTATCACTCCTCAGTACCTATGCAATATGATGGCTAATCAATGACGGAGGTCAGTAATGGCAAACCATCGGGGCGGTTCCGGCAACTTTGCGGAAGACCGTGAAAGAGCATCAGAAGCAGGTCGAAAAGGTGGCCAGCACAGCGGGGGCAACTTCAAGAATGACCCGCAACGCGCTTCAGAAGCAGGCAAAAAAGGGGGCAAGAATAGTCACGGCAATAACAAATCGTAATTGTCGGGCTGTCTGTTAGAGATATCGTGACGGCTGAGTGTTCAGAGACAGACGTTACGTCGCCACCGCCGCCGGGTTGTTCCGGCGGTTTTTTTTGTCTGCAAGGTTGAACTGTAACAAAACGCAACGCAGACTAATGACATTCAGCTAATCGGGTGTCTCATGTCATTACTTTCTCGTTATTCCTTCTCTGTTAAACCCCAGGAGGCGATCCTCATTGTGATCACCATGTTCTGGGGCGGAACGTTTTTGGCTGTGCAATATGCTGTCACGCTGAGCGGTCCCTTTTTCTTTGTCGGCGTGCGCTTTGCGACAGCGGCACTGGCGGTGGCGTTGCTGTCATTGCGTACATTGCGTGGGCTGACATGGCTGGAAGTCAAAGCCGGAGTGGCGATTGGCGTAGCAATTGCGCTGGGCTATAGCCTGCAAACCTGGGGATTACAGTCTATTCCCAGCAGCAAGTCGGCATTCATTACTGCGATGTATGTACCACTGGTACCGCTGCTGCAGTGGTTGTGTCTGGGACGAATGCCAGGAGTGATGCCGTGCGTCGGTATTGTGTTGGCCTTTATCGGACTGATCTTTCTTGCCGGGCCGGATGGCAATTTACTGGCGCTTGGTGAAGGGGAGTGGATCACGCTGGTGGGTGCGGTGGCGATAGCGGCAGAAATTATCCTGATCAGCGCATGGGCTGGAAAAGTGGATGTACGTCGGGTCACGGTGGTGCAACTGGCAACCGCTTCGGTGGTGGCGTTTATTGCGATGGGGCCTGCAGGTGAGTCGGTTCCTCCCATGTCGACAGGCTTGCTGGTCGTGGCATTAGGATTGGGTATTTTTAGCGCGATTATCCAGGTTACCATGAACTGGGCGCAGCGCAGCGTGTCGCCGACACGCGCAACGGTAATCTATACCGGTGAGCCTGTATGGGCGGGGATTTTTGGTCGGCTCGCAGGGGAACGCCTGCCGCTGCTTGCTCTGTTGGGGGCGGCATTCATTATCATTGGCGTACTGGTCAGCGAACTGAAGTTCAAAAAGAAGAAAGCCGTCCAGCAGGAGGCTCCCCCCGAGTCGCTTTAATTTAACTTTTCAGTGTGCGATTTGTTATGCTGACGCCCTCAGAACAAGGAGAGGGTGCATGGCTCAAGGCGCAGAGAAAAAAACAGGTAAACGCTCGCAGGCCGTGAGCGCGAAACGCCAGGCTATCTTAACCGCGGCATTAAATATCTTTTCCCAGTATGGGATTCATGGCACGCGTCTGGAGCAGGTTGCGGAACTGGCGGGGGTGTCTAAAACGAATCTGCTTTATTACTACCCTTCTAAAGAGGTGCTCTACATTGCCGTATTACGCCAGATCCTTGATATCTGGCTGGCACCGCTGAAGGCCTTTCGCGAGGACTTTGCACCGCTGGTGGCGATTAAAGAGTACATCCGGCTCAAACTGGAAGTGTCCCGCGATTATCCTCAGGCATCACGACTGTTTTGTATGGAAATGCTGGCAGGCGCACCTTTGTTGATGACGGAATTAACGGGCGATCTCAAAACGTTGATTGACGAGAAATCCGCATTGATTGCCGGATGGGTCAGCAGTGGAAAACTGGCGCCGGTTGACCCGCATCATCTGATTTTTATGATTTGGGCTTCAACGCAACATTACGCTGACTTTGCCCCACAGGTAGAGGCAGTGACGGGCGCAACGCTGCGTGATGAAGCCTTTTTTAACCAAACGGTGGAGAGCGTACAGCGAATGATTATTGAAGGGATCCGTGTGCGCTAATTGGCGGGGGGTAACGGGCAACTTAAGTCGCCCTCTTCACATTGCAAGAGGGAGGCGAGAAATGCTTCACGCTCGTTGGTTTTGTCCGTTAAACACTGGCTGGTGATCATCGACTGTATGCTGCCACCTTCTGTGCCTGAACTGATCAATGCGCAGTCTGCATCGCGCAGGGTAATCCATGCGACCTGTGCTTTTTTCAGTAAATCACGTTGGGTGGGGGCGGCGCGCTTCAGTGCATTCTGATAAGTCTCATTTAGCTTTGTATCAGCTGTCTTATACTGCTCAGCGGCGCAGGTATTCATTTCAATCTGGTTGTTTGCGTTTGCGCAGTCATCCGCCAGTGCGTGACTGCTTAGCAGCAGTGCTGCACAGGTCAGTACAATTCGTTTCATGCTTCCCTCTGGCTTAATAAAAAAAGGCCCCGTAACCGGAGCCTTAATTAACCATAACCTTAGCCGATTGTCATCAGGCTGGCGTTCCCACCTGCCGCGGCGGTATTCACGCTCAACGAACGTTCAATATACAGCCTCTCCAGCAGGATATTGCTCTCGCCGCGGGCAAATCCTTGTACCGAAACAATCGCACCTTCCCGTGCTGCTACCGATTCGCACAGTGCGCGTAGCTGGTCAGAATCGCCGTGGAAGATAACGGCATCGAACGGCTGCGCGGTGAGGGTGTCTGCTTTGGCAAACTGAATGCGCCCACAGAGGGCGGCAGGCAGACGTTTTGCCAGTTCGCGATGGAAAGCATCATCTTGCCACAGGATAAGACTGCCAACCGAGGCCACGGCAGCAACCTGCACCAGCGCATCCTGCTCGTTATCGGCCATACACAGCACGCGTTCACGCGGCAACAGCGCCCAGGTATTGCGCTCGCCGGTTGGCCCTGGCAGCAAACGCTGGGTTCCTGCTTGTGCCAGTTCGGCAAACTGCTGGCAGAGCGCATGCAGCGACGGACGATCGCTTGCCCATGCGGTAAGCGCTTCCAGCGGTTGAATCAGCGCTGATTTAAGCTGTGCATCGACAGGGTAGTCTGCATCCTGGCGGGCCAGCGTGACGGCCAGTGCATTTTCCGGACGGTTTGCCAGCAAGCGGTACAGATACAGTGGGCCACCGGCTTTGGGGCCGGTTCCTGACAATCCTTCGCCACCAAATGGCTGCACGCCTACCACAGCACCGACCATATTACGGTTAACGTACAAGTTACCAACGTGCGCGGACCCGGTGACCTGCGCGATGGTTTCATCAATACGAGTATGTACGCCAAGCGTCAGGCCGTAACCGGACGCATTGATTTGCTCAATCAAATTGCCGAGGTTATTACGGGTGTAACGCACGACGTGCAACACCGGGCCGAACACCTCTTTTTGTAGCTCATCAAAGCTTTCAAGCTCAATCAACGTTGGTGCAATAAAGGTACCGGTGTGCCATTCACGCGCATCATCGCTGTTCTCACGTACGGCCTGGAATACCGGACGTCCTTTGGCACGCATGGCCTGAATATGACGTTCAATATTGGCTTTGGCTTCTTCATCAATAACTGGCCCAATATCGGTGGTCAGACGGCCTGGGTTACCCATACGACATTCTGCCATCGCGCCGCGCAGCATTTTCAGCGTGTGGTCGGCAATATCATCCTGTAGGCACAGGACGCGCAGTGCCGAGCAACGCTGTCCGGCGCTGTCAAACGCAGAGGCCAGCACGTCCACCACAACCTGTTCCGTTAACGCAGATGAGTCGACGATCATGGTGTTCATCCCGCCCGTTTCAGCGATGAGCGGAATTGGACGACCCTGAGCATCCAGACGAGTAGCAATATTTCGCTGCAACAGCGTGGCGACTTCCGTTGAACCGGTGAACATGACTCCGCGTACACGTTCATCGGAGGTGAGTTGCGCCCCGACGGTTTCCCCTTGGCCTGGCAACAGTTGTACCACGCCTGGCGGTACACCGGCTTCCAGCAAAATAGCGATGCCCTGAGCGGCAATCAGTGGGGTTTGCTCTGCAGGTTTTGCCAGCACGCTGTTTCCTGCTGCCAGCGCAGCCGCAATTTGTCCGCTGAAAATGGCCAGTGGGAAGTTCCATGGGCTGATACAGACCACTGGACCGAGCGGGCGATGCGTTTCGTTGTCGAAATCATCACGAACCTGGCCGGCATAGTAGTGCAGGAAGTCAACGGCTTCGCGTACTTCCGCAATGGCATTGCTGAAGGTTTTGCCCGCTTCACGCACCAGAATGCCAATCAGTTGCTGCATCTGGCCCTCCATCAAAATAGCGGCGCGATGCAGAATGGCGGCACGTTCTTGTGGCGGTGTAGCAAACCAGATAGGGGCATTATTGACGGCGTTCTGTAGCGCCTGCTCCACTTCAGCGTGAGTCGCTTCTCGCACGTAGCCCACAATGTCTTTCGGCTCAGCCGGGTTGACGACCGGCGTCATTTCACCGTCTGCAACCGGATGTTCGAGCATCGGTTTGGCGTGCCATTTTTGCAGCGCGCTGTTGAGCAGGGCAGAGGACAGCGAAGCCAGGCGGTGTTCATTTGCTAAATCCAGCCCTGCGGAGTTTTCGCGGCCTTTTCCATATAGGGAACGTGGGAGTGCAATCTTTGGATGCGGCAGCCCAGCCTGACCTTCCTGCTGTGCCAGTTTCTCGACCGCTTCAACTGGATCGGCGACCAGTTCATCCAGCGGCAGGGTGGTATCCGCAATACGGTTGACGAACGAGGTGTTGGCGCCATTTTCCAGCAGACGACGAACCAGGTAAGCCAGCAGCGTTTCATGTGTGCCAACGGGTGCATAAATACGGCATGGGCGGTTGAGTTTACCGTCTGCGACTTTGCCGGTGACCTGTTCGTACAGCGGTTCACCCATGCCGTGCAGGCACTGGAACTCATACTGACCCGGATAGTAGTTTTGGCCTGCTAACTGATAAATTGCCGCCAGCGTATGCGCGTTGTGGGTAGCGAACTGCGGGTAGATCAGGTTTGGTACGGCGAGCAATTTCTTCGCGCAAGCCAGATAGGAAACGTCGGTGTACACCTTACGGGTGTAAACCGGATAGCCTTCCAGACCGTCCATCTGGGCACGTTTGATTTCGCTATCCCAGTACGCACCTTTAACCAGACGGATCATCAGGCGACGGCGGCTACGGGTTGCCAGGTCGATCAGGTAGTCGATGACGTAAGGGCAGCGCTTCTGGTAGGCCTGAATAACAAAACCGATCCCGTTCCAGCCTGCCAGTTCGGGCTCAAAGCACAGTTTTTCCAGCAGATCGAGGGAGATCTCCAGTCGGTCGGCTTCTTCGGCATCAATATTAATGCCGATGTCATATTGACGTGCCAGCAGGGTCAGCGACTTCAGGCGTGGATAAAGCTCATCCATCACGCGGTCATACTGCGCACGGCTGTAACGTGGGTGCAGTGCAGACAGTTTGATGGAGATCCCCGGGCCTTCATAAATACCGCGTCCATTCGACGCTTTACCAATGGCATGGATCGCCTGCTGGTAGGAGACCATATAGGCCTGGGCATCGGCGGCGGTCAGCGCAGCTTCACCCAGCATGTCATAGGAGTAACGGAAGCCTTTCTCTTCCAGTTTACGTGCATTAGCCAGTGCTTCTGCAATGGTTTCTCCGGTGACGAATTGCTCACCCATCAAGCGCATCGCCATGTCGACGCCTTTACGCACCAGCGGTTCACCGCTCTTACCGATGATGCGGTTCAGCGAGCGTGAGAGGCTGGCTTCGTTATGGGTGGAGACCAGACGACCGGTAAACAACAATCCCCACGTTGCAGCGTTAACGAACAGAGACGGGCTGCGTCCGATGTGTGATTGCCAGTTACCGTTGCTGATTTTGTCGCGGATCAGCGCATCGCGGGTGGCTTTGTCGGGAATACGCAGCAGTGCTTCAGCCAGACACATCAGCGCGACGCCTTCCTGTGAGGAAAGGGAGAATTCCTGCAACAGTCCCTGGACCATGCCGGCACGCCCGCTGGCCGTCTTTTGGTTGCGCAGTTTATCTGCCAACTGATAGGCCAGTTTATGGGCCTGCTCTGCGATAGGTTGCGGCAGACGAGCCTGCTCCATCAACATGGGTACCGCATCGGTTTCAGCACGGCGATATGCCGCGGTAATGGCCGCACGGGAAACAGACTGCGGCAGGATCTGCTCTGCAAATTCAAGGAAAGGCTGGTGCGCTTCATTTTGTTGCGCAGTGGATTCCTCGCTCTCATTTGCTGCACCCGCCAGCAGGGCAGGCAGCTCCGGAAGCGCATCGTCATTTTCCAGTCTTTCGAGATAATTAAAGATGGCCTGCTTGATAAGCCAGTGCGGTGTGCGATCGATTCGTGATGCTGCTGTTTTAATCCGCTCGCGCGTGGCGTCGTCCAGTTTAACCCCCATCGTGGTGGTTCCCATGCCATTTACTCCTGTTGTACTGAAATACGGGGCTGATAGTTACCAAGAAATATCCACTATGTTGCAACTTTGTGCAACCGTGTTAAATGTGACTTGGTTTGCAAGCTTGAAAATGAATGAAATGTTAATAAAGATGATGTTTATAACAAGGGGTGTAAAAAACGCAGAATCTTTTTCTCTGCGGTAGTTAACACTTTTTAAAGGTGCAACCAGAAAAAATGTGAGAGAGTGCAACCTACAGAAAAATGCTATCTACTCTGGATCAAAATTGATGTAAATGGTGTGTTAAATCGATTGTGAATGGCTATGGCTTCCGGCAGGATACGGTCGCCCTGGTCAATATAGATATCTTTGCCACGTTCCGGCAGGGTAATAAAACGGCAAGCCACGGCATTGCCGATACATAATTTTGGAGAGTTTTGATGGCTATTAGCACACCGATGTTAGTCACATTCTGTGTCTATATTTTTGGCATGATATTGATAGGGTTTATTGCATGGCGTTCGACCAAAAACTTTGATGATTATATTCTGGGTGGACGCAGTCTGGGTCCGTTCGTAACGGCGTTATCCGCAGGGGCATCCGACATGAGCGGCTGGCTGCTGATGGGGCTGCCAGGTGCGATTTTCCTGTCGGGGATTTCAGAAAGTTGGATCGCTATCGGTCTGGTATTAGGGGCGTGGGTCAACTGGAAACTGGTGGCCGGGCGTTTACGTGTACACACCGAATATAATAACAACGCGCTGACGTTGCCGGATTACTTTACCGGCCGTTTTGAAGATAAAAGTCGTATCCTGCGAATTATCTCTGCACTGGTTATTCTGCTGTTTTTCACCATCTATTGTGCTTCAGGTATTGTGGCAGGGGCGCGTTTATTCGAAAGCACCTTTGGTATGAGCTACGAAACCGCGCTATGGGCGGGAGCGGCCGCGACGATTCTTTATACCTTTATTGGTGGCTTCCTTGCGGTGAGTTGGACCGATACCGTGCAGGCCAGCCTGATGATCTTCGCACTGATCCTGACACCGGTGATGGTGATTATTGGTGTCGGCGGATTTGAAGACTCGCTGGAAGTGATTAAGCAAAAGAGCATTGAAAACGTCGATATGTTCAAAGGGCTTAACTTTGTTGCCATCATTTCCCTGATGGGATGGGGGCTGGGTTATTTCGGTCAACCGCATATCCTGGCGCGCTTTATGGCTGCCGATTCCCACCATAGTATTGTCCATGCACGTCGCATCAGTATGACCTGGATGATTCTGTGTCTGGCTGGCGCTGTTGCCGTTGGTTTCTTCGGTATTGCTTACTTCAATAACAACCCGTCGGTAGCGGGTGCCGTGAACCAGAACGCCGAGCGCGTGTTTATTGAACTGGCGCAAATCCTGTTCAACCCGTGGATTGCCGGTATTCTGTTATCTGCGATCCTCGCAGCGGTGATGTCGACGCTGAGTTGCCAACTGCTGGTATGCTCCAGTGCAATTACCGAAGATTTGTACAAAGCGTTCCTGCGTAAAAATGCCAGCCAGAAAGAGCTGGTATGGATTGGGCGTATCATGGTGCTGGTCGTGGCGCTGGTGTCCATCGCGCTGGCGGCAAACCCAGAGAACCGCGTGCTCGGCCTGGTGAGCTACGCCTGGGCTGGCTTTGGTGCTGCCTTTGGTCCGGTTGTTCTGTTCTCCGTAATGTGGTCGCGTATGACCCGTAACGGCGCGCTGGCTGGGATGGTCATTGGTGCTGTGACGGTTATCGTCTGGAAGCAGTTTGCCTGGTTGGGTCTGTATGAAATCATCCCGGGCTTCGTGTTTGGCAGCATCGGGATTGTAGTCTTCAGTCTGTGGGGTAAAGCGCCATCAGCAGCAATGCAGAAACGTTTTGCCGAGGCTGATGCTCATTATCATTCAGCACCGCCGTCGCGTTTGCAGGAAGAATAATCGCTGTATTGTTTTTAAAGCCCGCCGCGAGCGGGCTTTTTTATGTCTCCCTCACTTCGATCCAGCGTGCAATAACTGTTACCCACCTAACTGTTTACATTAAGTCATCATTCTCAAAACATTCTGCTTGAGTTTTTCTTTGCTGTAATGATAATCACTATCACTGTAATTTACTTTTCTTTGCATCACTTGACTGAGAATAACGTTAAAGGGTACTTCGCATGTTTGTTCCATTTCTAATTATGTTGCGCGAAGGGTTAGAGGCCGCGCTGATTGTCAGCCTGATTGCCAGCTACCTGAAACGGACTCAGCGTGGTCGCTGGATTGGCGTGATGTGGATTGGTGTGTTGCTGGCGGCGGCGCTGTGCCTTTCGCTGGGAATTTTCATCAATGAAACCACGGGCGAATTCCCGCAAAAAGAGCAGGAGCTATTTGAAGGTATCGTGGCACTTATTGCCGTGGTGATCCTCACCTGGATGGTCTTCTGGATGCGTAAAGTATCGCGCAACGTCAAAGTTCAACTGGAACAGGCTGTCGATAACGCGTTACAGAAAGGCAATCATCATGGCTGGGCGCTGGTGATGATGGTCTTTTTTGCCGTCGCTCGTGAAGGGCTGGAGTCTGTCTTCTTTCTGCTGGCGGCATTTCAGCAGGATGTGGGTATTTGGCCACCGCTAGGTGCGATGCTGGGACTGGCAACTGCGGTGGTACTGGGTTATCTGATTTATCTCGGTGGGATTCGCCTCAATCTCGGGGCCTTCTTTAAATGGACCAGTCTGTTCATTTTGTTGGTTGCCGCAGGTCTTGCTGCGGGAGCCATTCGTGCATTCCACGAAGCTGGGTTATGGAATCATTTCCAGGACGTAGCGTTTGATATGAGCAGCGTTTTGTCAACGCATTCGCTGTTTGGCACATTGATGGAAGGCATCTTCGGCTATCAGGAAGCGCCAAGTGTTAGTGAAGTTGCTGTCTGGTTTATCTATCTGATTCCGGCATTGATTATGTTTGCTCTACCACCTCGTTCAGGCACTACGGCATCACGTACCGCACCCTGATAAAACGTGATGCAAGAATATCATTTAGTTACAACATACTTTTTATAGGGATGGGTCATGACGATTAATTTCCGCCGTAGTGCGCTGCAGTTGGGTATTGCCGCGCTGTTTGCTTCTGCTTTTACCGCTCACGCTGCTGATATCCCGCAGGTAAAAGTCACGGTAAATGACAAACAGTGTGAACCGATGACAATCACGGTGAATGCCGGGAAGACTCAATTCATCATTCAAAACCACAGTCAAAAAGCGCTGGAGTGGGAGATCCTCAAAGGCGTGATGGTGGTTGAAGAGCGTGAAAACATTGCACCCGGTTTTAGCCAGAAAATGACGGCTAACCTGCAGCCGGGTGAATATGATATGACCTGCGGTCTGCTGACCAACCCGAAAGGCAAGCTGATCGTGAAGGGGACGGCAACGGCAGATGCCGCGCACAGCGATGCTCTGCTGAGCCTGAGTGGTGCAATTACTGAATACAAAGCCTATGTAACGGCAGAAACAGCGCAACTGGTGTCAGGCACGAAAGCCTTTACGGATGCCATTAAAGCGGGCGATCTGGAGAAAGCCAAATCCCTGTATGCGCCAACGCGTCAGCATTATGAACGTATTGAGCCGATTGCCGAATTGTTCTCTGACCTCGATGGTAGCATTGATGCGCGTGAAGATGATTATGAGCAAAAAGCCGCCGATCCTAAATTCACCGGCTTCCACCGCCTGGAGAAAGCGCTGTTTGGCGACAATACCACTAAAGGTATGGACAAGTACGCCGACCAATTAAACAGCGATGTTCTTGACCTGCAAACGCGTATTAGCGAACTTGCTTTCCCACCGTCTAAAGTGGTTGGCGGGGCAGCAGGGCTGATTGAAGAAGTCGCAGCCAGCAAAATCAGTGGAGAAGAAGATCGTTACAGCCACACCGATTTGTGGGACTTCCAGGCTAACGTTGATGGCGCGCAGAAAATCGTCGATCTCCTGCGTCCTCAGTTACAAAAATCCAATGCTGATCTGTTGGCGAAGGTGGATGCGAACTTCAAAAAAGTCGATTCCATTCTGAGCAAGTACCGTACCAAAGACGGCTTTGAAACCTATGACAAACTGACCGATGCCGATCGTAATGCGCTGAAAGGGCCAATCACGACGCTGGCGGAAGACTTGTCGCAATTACGCGGTGTTTTGGGTCTGGATTAAGCACTATGCAGCACGATAATGAAAACGGCGTGAGCGAACCGTCACGCCGACGTTTACTGAAAGGGATGGGGGCGCTGGGTGGGGCACTGGCGCTGGCAGGTGGGTGTCCGGTTGCCCACGCGCAAAAACCACAAAGCGCGCCGGGCACGCTGTCTCCGGATGCACGTAGCGAAGCGCAGCCGTTTTATGGCCAGCATCAGGCGGGGATCCTGACGCCGCAGCAGGCATCAATGATGCTGGTGGCGTTTGATGTGCTCGCCAGCGATAAGGCCGATCTTGAGCGGTTATTCCGGTTGCTGACTAGCCGATTTGCGTTTCTGACCACCGGTGGACCGGCGCCGGATACGCCGAATCCGCGTTTACCCCCTATGGATTCCGGTATCCTCGGCGCCTACATTGCGCCAGACAACCTGACGATGACGTTGTCAGTCGGCTCCTCGCTGTTCGATGAACGCTATGGTCTGAAATCGCAGATGCCGAAAAAGCTGCAAAAAATGACCCGCTTCCCGAATGATTCGCTGGATGCGGCGCTGTGCCATGGCGATGTGTTGCTGCAGATTTGTGCCAACACCCAGGATACCGTCATCCATGCGTTGCGCGATATCATTAAGCACACGCCGGATCTGCTCAGCGTACGCTGGAAACGTGAAGGGTTTATCTCTGATCATGCCGCACGCAGTAAAGGTAAAGAGACTCCCGTCAATTTGCTGGGATTTAAGGATGGAACCGCGAATCCCGACGCTGCCGATACAACGCTGATGCAAAACGTGGTGTGGGTCACTGCGGAGCAGGGGGAACCGGCATGGGCACAAGATGGTAGCTATCAGGCTGTCAGGCTCATCCAGTTTCGCGTGGAATTCTGGGACCGTACGCCGCTTAAAGAGCAGCAAACGATTTTCGGCCGCGATAAACATACCGGCGCACCGCTGGGTATGCAGCACGAGCATGATGTTCCGGATTATGCCAACGATCCCGAAGGCGAGGTGATTGCGCTCGACAGCCATATTCGTCTGGCGAACCCGCGCACGAAAGAAACAGAGACCAGCCTGATGATGCGTCGTGGGTACAGCTATTCGCTTGGCGTGACCAATTCCGGGCAATTGGATATGGGATTGTTGTTCGTTTGCTATCAGCACGACCTGGAAAAAGGGTTTTTGACGGTTCAGAAACGCCTGAACGGTGAAGCGCTTGAAGAGTATGTCAAACCTATTGGTGGGGGCTACTTCTTTGCTTTACCTGGTGTCAAAACCGCTGACCACTATCTGGGGCAAGCCCTGCTCGAAGCATGATGATTCTGCCCCGCAGTGCTGCGGGGCATTTCCTGACACTCTGATGAATGAAAAAATTATTTTTCATGATCGGCGGCGGCTGAAATAATTCTGTCATCTCTCTGCAAGAGACTGTTGCTGGCGATAAGATGAAATTAAGTTAACAACAAGTAAAAATATTGTTGCATTAACGAAGGGTTATGATGTAATTATAAGTAATAGCGGTAGTTCCCGGCGGTGATAGTCATTCACTATGGAGATCGCGAATGGAAAAGTCCTGTACTGGACACGTTTTTCAAAGTTATTGCAGTCCCTTACGCGGACGTTTCTCTTCCGGTAGCCATCTCGTCACCGTTAAATCTCTCTCCCTTTCACTTCTTATCCTTGTAACTGACACCCTGTACGGTGCGCGTAGCCGTGTATGGCGTCTTATCCGAAGGCAGGCAATGGCTTACAAGGAAGCCAACCCTCAGATGTTCGTGCGCATAATCGTGCCGCCAACGGCGCGTGTGATGTATACCTACAACTCAAGGTGCTATCCATGGGAAGACAAAAAGCAGTGATCAAAGCTCGTCGCGAAGCAAAACGTGTGCTGAGGCGGGATTCGCGTAGCCATAAACAGCGCGAAGATGAATCGGTCACCTCGCTTGTGCAGATGGGCGGCGTAGAGGCGATTGGTATGGCGCGTGATAGCCGCGACGCCACACCGATCACGGCGCGAAATGAAGCTCAGGCGCACTACCTGAATGCTATCGAGAGTAAGCAGCTGATATTCGCCACGGGCGAAGCCGGGTGTGGTAAAACCTGGATCAGCGCGGCGAAAGCAGCAGAAGCCCTGATCCACAAAGATGTGGACAGGATCATTGTAACCCGTCCAGTTCTGCAAGCTGATGAAGACCTCGGCTTCTTACCTGGGGATGTCTCTGAGAAGTTCGCTCCCTATTTTCGTCCGGTTTATGACGTGCTGGTAAAACGTCTGGGAGCCTCCTTTATGCAATATTGCCTGCGACCTGAGATTGGTAAGGTAGAAATCGCGCCGTTCGCGTATATGCGGGGACGTACATTTGAAAATGCCGTTGTTATTCTGGACGAGGCTCAGAATGTGACTGCTGCGCAAATGAAGATGTTTTTGACTCGCCTTGGAGAGAATGTGACGGTGATTGTGAATGGGGACATTACCCAGTGCGATCTCCCCGCTCATGTTCGTTCAGGGCTAAGCGATGCGCTGGCCCGTTTCGAAGAAGATGACATGGTTGGGATCGTTCGATTCAACAAAGATGATTGCGTTCGCTCGGCACTGTGTCAGCGGACGCTCAATGCTTACAACTGATCTGTTTTGCGTCTTCAAGGCCCGGGAAACCGGGCTTTGTTTTTTGTCCCCCTGTAAGCACAACTGACTGATGGCGTGGCCGACATTGCAGGTGAGGTCAGGTGTTCACGTTGTATCCCGCATGGATAAATAGCAATAAAAAAGCCGCAGGTCGCGGCTTTTTAAACAAGACAGAGATTACTGTGGGAACCACTGGTCACTGATTTTCTGGTACGTGCCGTCAGCTTTGATGGCGGCCAGCGCATTGTTCAGTTTTTCCAGCAATGCTTTATTATCCGGGCGAACAGCAATACCAAGACCCGTACCAAAGTATTGCGGATCGGTGACTTTTGCCGTCGCAGTACCTAACTGTGGATTGGTTTTCAGCCACTCATTGACGACGGCAGTGTCGCCAAATACGCCATCAATACGGCCATTTTTCAGGTCGATGATTGCATTCTGATAGCTGTCGTAGGCCACGGTTTTTACTTCAGGATGTTTGTCCTGCAGGTATTTCTGGTGCGTGGTACCGTTTTCCATCCCGATACGTTTGCCTTTCAGATCATCAAAGCTCTTGTAGGTGTCTTTCTTCGCAATCACCAGCGCTGAGTTGGCATAGTACGGCTGGGTGAAGGAAACCTGCTTGCTACGTTCAGGCGTGATGTCCATACCGGAAATCACCGCATCATATTTTTTGAATTTCAGCGCGGGGATAAGGCTGTCGAAAGCATGATTAGTAAAAGTACATTCAGCCTGCATTTGTTTGCACAATGCTGTTGCCAGATCGATATCAAAACCGACAATTTTATTGCTGGCGTCCAGTGATTCGAATGGTGGGTAGGTTGCTGATACACCGAAACTAATTTTATCAGCAGCTGCGGCGCCAGCGGCGAAAGTAGCAAGTAATGCGGCCAGTACTAACTTTTTCATGGTGGAACTCCCGTCTGTCAATCTTATGATTATTTACCGTGTCTGCGGCGTGGATTCACAATGCCACTTAATGAATTTGTATGCAATAAAAATGATTAAATATTTTTATCGGCATAAAAAAAGACGGACAATTTAGAATGTTGTCCGTCTTTATGTTTTTGCATTATGCACATTTTTCGGATGACGGCGCTGGCACCTTATCCGGCCGACATCGGCGCAAAAACCGCAGCGGCATCGACTTAATTCCGGTGTTCAAACGCCAGGGCTTTACGTTCGATCAAGCGCATCATCAACGTCAGCAAGCCATTGACGATCAGGTAAATCACGCCAGCTGCACCAAAGACCATGACGTCATAGGTACGGCCGTACAGCAGTTGGCTGTAGCCCATGACTTCCATCAGTGTGATGGTGTACGCCAGTGATGTACTTTTAAAGACCAGTACCACTTCGTTGGAATACGAGGAGAGGGCGCGTTTGAAAGCATACGGCAGCAGAATGGCCAGCGTATCCTTTTTGCTCATCCCCAGCGCACCACAGGACTGCCACTGGCCTTCCGGGATTGCTCGAATCGCACCATAAAACAGTTGCGTGGTATAGGCCGCACTGTTTAAGGACAGTGCGATTAACGCGCACAGCCATGGTTCGGACAGCAAATGCCAGAGCACTGGATATTCCTGCAGCGCAGGGAACTGCCCTGGACCGTAGTAGATCAGGAATATTTGCACCAGTAGCGGTGTACCGGTAAACAATGTGATATAGGCGCGAACCAGCCACACCAGCACCGGCGTTTTCAGTGTCAGGATAACAGTGAAAACCAACGCCAGAACCAGTGCCACCACAATCGAGGCGACCGTCAGCGTCAGGCTTGTGTGCAGCCCTTTCAGTAGTTCAGGTAAATACTCAAGCATTAGCCTGGTCTCCGCTCAAAACGTGTCGCGCGCAGGTCAATGCGTTTGAGAATGTACTGACTCACCAGCGTAATCACCAGGTAAATAGCCGCCGCGACGATGTACCAGGTAAAGGGTTCCTGAGTACGGGTCGCAATGCTCTTGGTTTGTAGCATCAGATCGTTCACGCTGATGAGGCTAACCAGCGCGGTATCTTTCAGCAACACCAGCCACTGGTTTCCCAGACCCGGCAGAGCATGGCGCCACATTTGCGGCATCACCAGACGAAAGAAAATCGCGGTTTTAGATAAACCCAGCGCCTGGCCTGATTCCCATTGTCCAAGCGGAACCGCTTTCAACGCACCGCGCAGCGTTTGTGAGGCATAGGCTGCATAAAGCAATGACAGTGCAATCACACCGCACAGGAACGGGCTGACGTCGAAGTTTTCAATCTGCATCTGAACGGGAATTTGCACGAACCCGAGATTGATCGTAAACCCATCGGCCAGCGTCAGCAGCAGTTGAGAGGAACCGAAATAGATAAACAGAACGACCAGAATTTCTGGTAACCCGCGCAGGATAGTGACCAGCCCTGAACCTGCCCATGCCACTGGACGCCATTTTACAGACTCCCAGACGGCAAAGAACATGGCGAGTGCAAGGCCAATAATCAGCGCACAAACGGCAAGGCCGACGGTCATCCCGGCGGCGCTTGCTAAAGGAAAAAATTCATTCATCAAATATTACTTCTGGAACCATTTGTTATAGATGGTCTCGTAAGTCCCATCTTTCTTCACTTTTTCCAGCGCAGCGTTAAATTTCTGCTGCAGCTCGGTATTACCCTGGCGCACAGCAATGCCCAGACCGGTACCGAAGTAATCTTTATCCGTCACTTTATCGCCAACTGCAGCCAGTTTCGGATTGTCTTTCAGCCATTCCGTTACCACTGCGGTATCACCAAAGACGCCATCAATACGACCGTTTTGCAGATCCAGTTTGGCATTCTGATAGCTGTCATATGGCACGGTAGTCACTTCCGGGTGTTTATCCATGATGAATTTTTGGTGCGTGGTACCGTTCTGTACGCCGACTTTTTTGCCTTTCAGCTGGTCGATGCTGGTGTATTTACCCTGCTGGCCGACAAACAGTGCCGAGTTGTCGTAGTAAGGCGTCGTGAACAGTACCTGCTTTTCACGTTCTGGTGTGATGTCCATACCGGCCATTACCGCGTCAAAGCGGCGGAACTTCAGGCTAGGGATCAGGCTGTCGAAGGCCTGATTGGTGAACGTACAGGTAGCGTCAATCTCTTTACACAGCGCATTCGCCAAATCAACGTCAAAGCCTACGATCTTGTTATTAGCATCGATGGATTCAAACGGAGGATAGGACGCTTCGGTAGCGAAACGAATGGTTTGGGCTGCGGTAGCGGAAAGACTAAAACCTGCGATTAGCGCGGCAATCAGAACTTTTTTCATTGTATTGTCCCGAATCTTAGTGAGAAAGATAGTTTTTAAACGCTTCGGTTTGCGGGTTGGCAAAGCAGCTCGCATCCCCAAACTCGACGATATGACCGTTTTCCATATACACCACACGACTGGCTGTTTTACGTGCAACTTCCACTTCGTGGGTGACGATCACCTGAGTAATTTTAGTTTCCGCCAGCTCACGAATGATGCTGACGATTTGGGCCGTGATTTCCGGGTCAAGCGCTGCGGTAGGTTCGTCAAACAGCAGTACCTGCGGTTCCATCATCAACGCACGGGCAATCGCCACACGCTGCTGTTGACCGCCGGACAAATGCAGTGGGTAGCGATCGCTGTAAGGCTTCAGGCGCAGACGCTCAAGCAGTTTTTCAGCACGCGCCAGTGCTTGTTCTTTCGTCAGACCAAGTACGCGGCAGGGCGCTTCAATCAGGTTTTGCTGTACCGTCAGGTGCGGCCAAAGATTGTATTGCTGGAAGACCATGCCCACGTTTTGACGCAGCTCACGAATAGCTTTATCTGATGGGGTTTTCGTGAAGTCGAAACGGTTACCTGCAATAGAAAGCGTGCCCGAGCGTGGCATCTCAAGCAGATTGAGTACACGCAGTAGCGAGCTTTTCCCGGCTCCACTTGGGCCAAGTAACACCAGTGTTTCACCCTGAGGGCAATCCAGCGTGATATCGAACAGCGCCTGATGTGCGCCGTAGAAGCAGTTAATGCCGTTTAATTGAATACTCATTGATTCTCGTATGCTGGCAGTCTGATAGCTATACACTTCATCCTTCAAGCTGCCTCTTTGTTGGCTGCGTTCATTCACTCCAGTCACGTACTATTCGTACGCTCCTGGAGATTCATTCACTTGCCGCCTCGACGCATCATGAATGATTTTGTGTATATTGAAGCCGCAGATACTACCTTTGGCAGAATAGTTATGCAATATTTATGCGTTAAAAGTTAAATGCAAACCGCATTCTTATCTAAACATAGCACAAAATAGCGGGGCCACCAGTGGGCAAGAATAATTGTCGGCATTCTATGCAGAATGCCAGACAATTTATGGGGGTTATGATTTGATGAGATGAATGGGGAGATTAGCGGTTTTCGACAGACTGGCGCAGTGTCCCGGCTGGCGCGTGTACGCTGCCGCCCAGATAACGCACATCGTCAACTACCCAGCACTGGCCTTCGCGGATCATCAGCACTTCATCGCGCCAGCTCTGATCGCCTTGTTTGAGTTCGACGCGCAGCGGAATATTGCGTGCATCACTATTCGGAATGGTTGATGCGCTGGCGACGCTGGCGCTGTCCGGTAACGTGGCGCGACTGGAGAACGGATCGCTGTTAAACAGTTCGCGATGCGCGTTATCACGGCTGGCATCGTTCAGCAGTTTCGCCAGGTTGTCGCTTAAGTACGGGCGCAGGGCGGTAATGTCATTGTTACGATGCTGAATGCGGTAATCATAGAATTGCTGGGCCACGCTGTCTGGCCCGCCTTCTACGCATGAACCGCTACGCGTGCCGTTATCTTTATAGACCGGCGTCACGGTAGTACAGGCGCTGAGAAGAAGTGCACAGGGGACCAGCAGAGAGAGTTTCGAGTAGCGCATAATGATTTCCTTATTAGCTTTCTACGATTAGTGTTCTACGTTGATAGAATATATCCTTTCAATGATAGTGGATCGGTTCGATAATGCTTTTGAGATCGTGCTCTTAGCGCAACAAGGAGATTAACCATGCAGTTTTCGACTACCCCTACGCTTGAAGGGCAGAGCATCGTGGAATACTGCGGTGTGGTAACCGGCGAAGCTATTTTAGGCGCAAATATCTTCCGCGATTTCTTTGCGGGTATCCGTGATATCGTCGGTGGGCGCTCCGGCGCGTATGAAAAAGAATTACGTAAAGCGCGTGAAATTGCCTTTCAGGAGCTCGGCGAACAAGCCAAAGCATTGGGCGCTGATGCGGTTGTCGGTATCGATATTGATTACGAGACCGTCGGGAAAGATAGCAGTATGCTGATGGTCAGCGTCAGCGGTACCGCGGTAAAAACTCGCCGATGAAGCGTCTGCTGTGGTTGCTGGCGTTCACGCTGCTGTTGGCCGGGTGTGCCGGCGAGAAAGGGATTATCGATAAAGACGGGTATCAGTTAGATACCCGCCGTCAGGCTCAGGCTGCCTATCCCCGCATTAAGGTGTTGGTTATTCATTACACCGCAGATGATTTTGATTCATCACTGGCTACGCTGACGGATAAAAACGTCAGCTCACATTATTTGATCCCGGCGGTGCCGCCGTTATATCACGGCAAGCCACGTATTTGGCAACTGGTCCCGGAAAAAGATTTGGCCTGGCATGCAGGGATTAGCTTCTGGCGTGGCGCCACGCGCATCAACGACACATCAATTGGTATTGAGCTGGAAAATCGCGGCTGGCAAAAGTTGGCGGGAACGAAATATTTCACCCCGTTTGAAGCAACACAGATTCAGGCGTTGATCCCGCTGGCAAAGGATATTATTGCCCGTTACGACATCAAGCCACAAAACGTCGTGGCTCATGCGGATATCGCGCCACAGCGTAAAGATGATCCCGGCCCCCTGTTCCCGTGGCGTGAGCTGGCAGCACAAGGTATTGGCGCGTGGCCGGATGCGCAGCGCGTCACGTTTTATCTCGCCGGGCGTGCGCCTCATACGCCGGTAGACACCGCCTCGTTGCTTGATGTGTTGTCGCGCTATGGCTATGACGTTAAACCTGAAATGACGCCACGTGAACAACAACGGGTGATTATGGCGTTCCAGATGCACTTCCGTCCTGCGTTGTGGAATGGCGTGGCGGATGCTGAAACCCTGGCGATTGCCGAGGCTCTACTGGAGAAATACGGGCAGGGCTAACGCAGATCACCGATGCCTGATGGCGCTTCGCTTATCAGGCCAACGGATAGTTCGGGCAGGAATGTAGGCCGGATAAGGCGCTTGCACTGCTATCCGGCAATGGCAACCCGCTTAACGTGGCAGTTTGCCGTGGTCGCGTAACCAGGCCGCGGTACGTTCAATCCCTTCGTCCAGCGTGACTACGGGCTGATAGCCTAACTCTTCCTGAGCGCGCGTTGTATCCAGCGTAAAATCAAAATTAAGCTTCGACACACCGTAATGCGTGAGCTTGGGTTCTTTAGCCGATTTATTACCAAGACGTTCCATGCTGCGGGCGATCATGTCCAGCATCGGATAAGGAACCGAACGAATACGGCAATCAATATTCAGCTCATCAATGAGCTTCTGCACGATGCTGCGCAGGGTGCGATGCTCGCCGTTGGTAATGTTATAGGCACGACCTGACGGCAGTTTATCGCAGGTTGTCTGGCTTGCCAGCCACATCGCATGCACCGCGTTCTCGTAGTAGGTCATATCTACCAGCGCACTTCCGCCGTGCGGCAGCAGAATGCTGCCGTAGTGATGCATCATATGCGCCAGACGCGGGATAAACACTTTATCATGAGGGCCGAACAGACTTTGCGGACGCAAGACCGTAAAACGGGTCTGCGGGTTGGCCTGAGCTAACAGTGCAATAACCTCTTCACCAGCGGCTTTGCTGCGGGCGAATTCGTTGGCAAAGCGATGTGGGCGGAAGTCCTCTTTGATATCACGATGGTGGTGATAGTCAAAATACAGTGAGGGAGAGGAGATATGAATAAAGTTACGCACGCCCCATGCAACGGCCCACTCGCCCAGACGACGGGTAGCACGAACGTTGGCCAGATCGAAGGCTTCCTGCGTGCCCCACGGTGAGGTGAAACTGGAGCAGTGCCATAGTGTGTCGATACCTGCGAGCATCACTTTTGCCTGCGAAGAGACCAGCTCGGTCAGATCCGCATGGACAAATTCTGCCCCCATTTTTTCCAGCAGCTTACCCATCGCTTCGTTGCGACCGGTGGCTCTGACGCTGATGCCTTTTCTGCACAAAAACTCAACCGCGTTTCGGCCCAAGCCGCTGGTGGCTCCGGTAACCAGTACCTTCATATCAATCCACTGTGTTTAAAAAACGTCGTGCGCATTCTTCCGTGAAATACGCTCGTATGCAATGGGAAACATGAAAGAATACAGTCTCTTTTTATCATTAGTCTGTGATTTGTTCTGCAAGTTTGGCAATACGCTTCGCCATCCCTCTGAAAATGAACAAGTGCGCTGGGATCATCAACAACCAATAGAAGAGACCGGGCATCCCGTGCGGGTGCCACCATGCCCGGACATCAATACGTCGGTGATCGCCTTTTTCTTCCAGCGTAAAGCTCAGGCGACCGAGACCAGGGGCCTTCATGCCAAACAGCAGAGTGAGCTGTTTTTCCGGTTCAACGATGATGACTTTCCAGCTATCAACGGTATCACCAACCTGCAATAATGGGTGTTGGGGCCGACCTTTTGCCAGCTTGTGACCTACCAACAGGTCCAACGCTGCACGAGTCTTCCACAAAATGTTGCCAAAGAAATAACCTTCTTTGCCCCCGAGGCGGTTCACGACCTGCCACAACGCTTTCCGGCTGGCGGAGGTCTCCACACTAAAGCCGGCTTGTTTGGCAAAATACCCATATTCAGGACGCCAGCGTGCAAAAGCCTGAGCGTCATACCCCCAGTCGCTGGAGTTAACCAGCTTTTCTTCTTCTTTCAGCGTACTGCGAACCGCGTCGTCGAAGGCAATCAGCGGTTGTGGGATCAGCGTCCGTAGTTCGGTGTCATCAGCCAACAGATCGTGCTTAAGCCCCTGGATTAGCGCTTTCGCCGTAGTCGGCGGAACCGAAGTGATGACATTTAAAAACCAGACGGAGATCCAGCGGGTCGGAAAGGGGATAGGGACCAACAGCCGATGCTTACCGCTGACTGTCATAAAGTGCTCAAACTGCTCCTGGTAGCTTAATACCTGCGGGCCTGCTGCTTCGAGTACGCGGTGTTTGCTTGCCGGATGGTCCAACAACGCCACCAGGTAATACATCAGGTTTTCCAGCGCGATAGGCGTGGTGCGAGAGCGTACCCAGCGTGGCGGGGTTAACACGGGTAGGTTATAGACCATGTCGCGCATGACTTCAAACGCAGCGGAACCGGCACCAACGATAATGCCTGCACGTAGCTCAGTCACCGGTACACCGGATTCGCGCAGCGTATCTGCGGTAATCTGGCGCGCACGCAGGTGATCGGACTGTTCATGTCTGGGAGCCTGCAATGAGCTCAGGAAGATCAGTTGTTTGACCGGGGTCGTACGCAGCGCATCGCGCACGTTTTCTGCGACCAGGCGCTCATGGGCAATAAAGTCGCCCCCTTCGCCCATGCCATGAACCAGATAGTAAACGGTATCAATACCCGCCAGCAGCGGCGGCAAAGTATCCGGTACATTTAAATCGATCTTATGACAGTTAACGTTGGCCAGTTGCTGCTTTTCCAGTCGTTCAATGCGACGTGCCGCAGCCAGCACCTGATGCCCTTGCTGGCTGAGCGCCTGAACCAGATGCTGACCAATGTAGCCACTGGCGCCAAGAACTAAAATCCGTTGCGGCACGCCTGACTCCTTAGCGGGTTAAAAAAGCGCGCCAGTGGGCGACGACTTCAGCAAGCTGTGCACGTGACACGTCCAGATGCATCACCAGACGTACAATCGGGGAGGCGTTAATCAGCACATCATGTGCCTTCATATATTCGCCCAGTGCTGCAGCATGTTCTTCACCAACGCGGATAAACAGCATGTTGGTGTCGTGACGCATGACGTCTGCTCCCGCTTCACGCAGCTGTTCTGCCATCCAGGCCGCGTTGTCGTGGTCGTCTTGTAAACGCGCGACGTTATTTTTCAGCGCATACAGTCCGGCTGCCGCCAGAATCCCGGCCTGGCGCATCCCGCCGCCGGTCATTTTGCGCCAGCGAATCGCGCGTTTGATGTAGTCATGGCTGCCAACCAACAGTGAACCCACCGGCGTTCCCAGACCTTTGGAGAGACAAATTGTGAACGAGTCGCAGTATTGGGTAACGTCTTTTAACTCACAGCCGTAGGCGACGATGGCGTTAAAAATACGTGCGCCATCAACGTGCAGGGCAAGGTTTCGCTCACGGGTAAATTCCCAGGCATCCTTCAGGTACTCACGTGGCAACACTTTACCGTTGTGGGTGTTTTCCAGACTGAGCAGGCGTGTGCGAGCAAAATGGATATCATCCGCTTTGATTTTTGCCGCCACTTTATCCAGTGGCAGAGAACCATCTGGCGCAGCATCAATAGGTTGGGGTTGGATACTCCCGAGCACTGCAGCGCCGCCAGCTTCATACAAGTAGTTATGAGCCCCCTGACCGGCGATATATTCCTCGCCGCGCTGGCAATGGCTGAGTAACGCAACCAGATTAGCCTGAGTGCCGGTAGGCAGGAAAATAGCCGCTTCTTTACCAGAAAGTTCAGCGGCGTATTGCTGAAGGGCGTTAACGGTAGGGTCATCTCCGTAAACGTCGTCCCCGACCGGGGCTGCCATCATCTCTTCCAGCATGGCGCGGCTGGGTCGGGTGACGGTATCACTGCGTAAATCAATCATGGTATCTCCTTATTACACTTCATCCTTCAAGCTGCCTCGGCGTTGGCCGCACCCTTAAACCCCAGTCACATAGTATACCTATGCTCCTGGGGATTTTCGGGCGAGCCGCCTTGATGCATCATGAATGATATTGTGTGTGATTTAATAAGGATGTTTTACCTGAGCCAGTTCGTTTTCGCCAGTTCGATCACTTCATCACCGCGTCCACTGATGATCGCGCGCAGCATATACAGGCTAAATCCCTTCGCTTGTTCGAGTTTTATTTGTGGTGGAATGGCGAGCTCTTCTTTCGCCACAACGACATCGACCAGCACTGGACCATCGATTGACATGGCGCGTTGCAGGGCCTCATCGACCTCAGAGGATTTCTCTACGCGGATGCCGGTAATACCACAGGCTTCGGCAATACGTGCGAAGTTGGTGTCGTGTAGTTCCGTCCCGTCTGTCAGATAACCACCTGCCTTCATCTCCATCGCCACAAAACCCAGTACGCTGTTGTTGAACACGATTATCTTCACCGGGAGCTTCATTTGTACAACCGAGAGAAAATCGCCCATTAACATGCTGAAGCCACCATCGCCGCACATCGCGATGACCTGACGACCTGGTTCAGTCGCCTGCGCACCCAGCGCTTGTGGCATGGCGTTTGCCATTGAACCGTGGTTAAACGATCCTAGCAGGCGGCGTTTACCGTTCATTTTCAGATAGCGTGCGGCCCACACTGTTGGTGTGCCTACATCACAGGTAAAGATTGCGTCGTCCGCGGCGAAATGGCTGATTTGTTGTGCCAGATATTGTGGATGAATGGCTTTATCGCTGGGCTTGGCTAAATCATCCAGCCCTTTGCGTGCATCGCGATAGTGCTCCAGCGCTTTGTCCAAAAACTGTCGATCGGTTTTTTCTTCTAGCTGTGGAATCAGGGCGAGAAGCGTGGATTTAATATCGCCCACCAGCGCCATATCCACTTTGCTGTGTGCGCCAATGCTCGCCGGGTTGATATCAATCTGGATAATTTTGGCATCGGTAGGGTAGAACGGACGATAAGGGAACTGAGTGCCGAGTAAGATCAGCGTGTCGGCATTCATCATGGTATGGAATCCGGAAGAAAAGCCGATTAATCCGGTCATGCCGACGTCGTAAGGGTTGTCGTATTCAACGTACTCTTTACCACGCAGGGCGTGAACAATCGGGGCTTTGATTTTAGCGGCAAATTCGACCAACTCTTTATGTGCCCCGGCACAACCGCTGCCGCACATCAGGGCAATGTTGTGGGAATAACGCAGCAGTTGCGCCAGCTTTTTAATTTCTTCTTCTGCTGGCGTAACTATCGGCAGCGTTGCGTGATACCAGTGCGTACTGGCGCTTTCCGGCGCGGGTTTCAGCGCGACGTCGCCAGGTAAGACGACGACCGAGACACCGCGATTTAATACGGCTTTTCGCATCGCAATCGCCAGTACCTGGGGGATCTGCTCAGGACTGGAAACCAGCTCGCAATAATGGCTACATTCGCGGAACAACTCCTGCGGGTGGGTCTCCTGAAAATAACCACTGCCTATCTCACTGGAAGGAATATGTGCAGCAATTGCCAGCACCGGGACATGGTTGCGGTGGCAATCAAACAGGCCGTTAATCAGGTGCAGGTTTCCCGGTCCGCATGAACCGGCACAGACAGCCAGCTCACCGGTCAGTTGGGCTTCTGCGCCTGCGGCAAAAGCGGCAACCTCTTCATGGCGGGTTGGCATCCAGTCAATCGTTCCCATACGATTCAGACTATCACTGAGGCCATTCAGTGAGTCGCCCGTCACACCCCAAATACGTTTAACGCCAGCTTGTTCAAGGGTTTTAGCAATAAAAGCGGCAACCGTTTGTTTCATGGTTTTCCATCTCCTTTAATGTGATACCGGTTACAAGTTTAGATGAAGATAATAGTTATGCTTCTCATTACCCCCTTATTTTCGGCAGCTTACATTTCACGAAGATAAAGCGTAGCTTGGCAGAAGACATGGTAAAACAAGGAATGAATTCAAATGGTTACAAAACTATTAAATGCAGTTAACCGGACGCTGACGCACGAAGATTTTGGCAAGTTTTTGTTACGCCTCGCTGTTGGGGGGCTGATGCTTTTCCATGGGCTGCATAAACTGTTTGCAGGTATTGATGGCATCAGTGGCATGCTGGTAGCCAAAGGATTTCCCGGCTTTATTGCTTACGGTGTCTTGCTGGGAGAGGTTATTGCGCCTTGCCTGATTATTCTTGGGATCCTGACACGCCCGGCGGCATTAGGGCTGGCGTTTACAATGATTGTGGCGTGGCTGATGGTCGGGATGGGAGAAACCTGGTCTCTGGACAAAACCGGCGCCTGGGCGATTGAGAGTCTGGTGTACTTTTTTGTTGGCGCGATGGCGGTGGCGTTTCTGGGCGCAGGTAAATATGCCCTGGGCGGCAATTCAGCCTGGCGGTGATAAATGACCGGATGACGGTATTAGTACTTTGTCCGGCCTACAACGGTTCTTGTAGGCCGGATAAGTATGCCATCCGGCAATGACTATTTACGCAAGTACCAGATCGCCCTGCGGATGACAGGAACAAGCCAGAACGTAACCTTCCGCAATTTCCGCATCGGTCAGCGTCATGGTGCTGCTGACCGTGTAGTTACCATCAACCACTTTGGTTTTGCAGCAACCGCACACGCCTGCGCGACAGGCGGCAACGACCGGAACCTTATTGCTTTCCAGCGCTTCCAGTAGCGTCGTGCCAACCGGCGCATAGAACTCTTGTGCGGGTTGCAGCTTGGTGAACTTCAGGCCGCTGGTTGCCGCTTCGGCTACCGGAGTGAAGAACTGCTCTTTAAAGAAGCGTGTTACGCCAAGTGCTTTCACTTCTTTTTCGACCAGATCCATATACGGGGCCGGGCCACAGGTCATCACGGTACGTGAGGTCAGATCCGGGACGCTCTTCAGCAGTTCGGTGGTCAGTCGGCCGGAAACAAAACCTTGAGTGGCATTGTTTTCAGCGACTAATGTCACCGGATACTCACGCCATTCATCGGCAAAGATGACATCTTCTGGCGAGCGAACGTTGAAAATCACCTGCACGTCGGCTTGTGGACGGTACTTCGCCAACCAGCGACGCATCGACATGATTGGCGTTACGCCACAGCCGGCAGCCAGCATCAGGAACTTGTCTTCCGCTTTATCTTCACAGGTAAATTCACCCATGGCATCGGACAGCCAGATGTAGTCGCCGCGCTTCACGTCGCGGGTTAACCACTGAGAACCTGCACCGTCGTCAATGCGGCGGATGGTCAGCGTGATGTACTCGCTAACACCCGGCGTTGAAGAGATAGTGTAAGCACGCAGCGTATCCGCTGAGTTACGTACGCTGACCAGTGCATACTGCCCGGCACGATAGGGATAATAGTCGTGGCATAGCAACGAAATTGTCCACACATCCGGCGTTTCCTGATGGATGTGATGAACCTGCATCCGCCACGGGCACTGATGGGTTGGCATTGTCATTCTTTACTCCTTACGCGCTCAGCAGCTGCTTCATGTCTTCTTCAACGGTGGTCACGGAACGCAGACCAAATTTCTCGTTGAGTACAGCCAGCAGATCGGGTGTGAAGAAGCCAGGTGCAGTTGGGCCAGTCACGATGTTTTTCACACCCAGTGACAGCAGGGTCAGCAGGATGACAATCGCTTTCTGTTCGAACCAGGAGAGCACCAGAGACAGTGGCAGATCGTTCACGCCACAACCCAGTTTCTCAGCCAGAGTGACGGCCAGGATAATGGCAGAGTAGGCATCGTTACACTGACCGGCATCGACCAGACGCGGCAGACCTTCGATATCGCCGAATTCCAGTTTGTTGAAACGGTATTTACCACAGGCCAGAGTCAGGATCAGGCAGTCGTCTGGTACGCTGGTGGCGAAATCGGTGAAGTAGTTACGTTCACCGCGTGCGCCGTCACAACCGCCAACCAGGAAGATGTGACGCAGTTTTTCGCGGCTCACCAGGTCAATCAGGGTATCAGCTGCACCCAGCAGCGTCTGACGACCGAAACCGACGGTTATCAGATGAGGAATCTCGCTGTACGGGAAGCCAGCCATCTGCTGCGCCTGAGCAATAACCGGACCGAAATCATCACCTTCGAGGTGGCTCACACCTGGCCAACCAACGATGCTACGGGTCCAGATGCGGTCATCATATGCGCCAACGGTTGGGTCGATGATGCAGTTAGAGGTCATGACGATTGGGCCAGGGAAACGAGCAAATTCAACCTGCTGGTTCTGCCAGCCGCTGCCGTAGTTACCGATCAGGTGTTTGAACTTACGCAGTTCCGGGTAGCCATGTGCTGGCAGCATTTCACCGTGGGTATAAACGTTAACGCCGGTGCCTTCAGTCTGCTCAAGCAGGTTGTACAAATCTTTCAGGTCGTGACCGGAGATCAGAATGCACTTCCCTTCAGTTGCTTTCACGTTGACCTGGGTTGGGGTTGGGTGACCGTATTTTGTGGTTTCACCGGCATCCAGAATGCTCATCACTTTAAAGTTCATCTGGCCGATTTCCATTGAACACTCCAGCAGAGCGTTCATATCGGAAGGCCAGGTACCCAGCCACGCCATGATTTTGTGGTATTGCGCGTAGATATCGTTGTCGTACTGACCGAGAACGTGTGCGTGCTCCATGTAAGCTGCCGCACCTTTCAGACCGTACAGACACAGCAGACGCAGACCGAGGATATTCTCGCCGATGGTCGCTTTGTCTTTATTCGGGGTGAATTCAGCGGCCTGACGTTGCAGGTCGCCCAGATCGTCGCTGACCAGTTGCAGGTCGGCCATCGGGTTTTCAACAGTTGCGTTAGCATCAATGTTCAGGCATTGCGCTTTCAGTGCATCGCGCATGGCGATAGCTTCACGAGCATAGCCAACAATACGCGGGGAGTCGAAGTTAACGTTGGTCAGCGTGGAGAAGAATGCACGCGGCGCGAAGTTATCAACTTCATGGTCGATGATGCCGTATTCACGCGCTTTAACAGCCCATGCAGACAGACCTTGTAGGGAAGCAATCAGCAGATCCTGCAGATCGGAGGTTTCAGCCGTTTTACCGCACATACCCTGCGCGTAAGAGCAGCCGTTTCCTGCCGGAGTACGGATGGTTTGTTCACATTGCACACAAAACATGGTCACACCTTTTAAAGTTATATTTGATATACATGTTTAAGGTTATGCCTGCGCGCGAAGGGATTAAAGGGATTTCTGCTACAACTTGCAGGGAGATTGATTTAGCGCAATTTTGGCGGTAGCTGACTACCGCCAGAGAGGTATTTGTCTGTGTATCAGGCGGAGAAAAAGGCCATTAACAGTGGTACTAACAGGCTAAGAATAAAGCCGTGCACAATGGCTGCGGGCACCATCTCCAGACCGCCACTGCGTTGCAAGACGGGCAGCGTGAAATCCATAGATGTCGCCCCGCAAAGACCCAATGCGGTTGAACGGCTGCGGACCACCAGTCCAGGGATCAGCATAATGGCAATCAACTCACGTGCCAGGTCGTTAAAGAAGGCGGCGCTACCAATTACTGGACCGAATGATTCAGTCAACAAAATGCCTGACAGGGAATACCAGCCAAAACCCGATGCCATCGCCAGTGCTGTTTTCAACGGCAGGCCGAGGATCAGCGCATTAATGACGCCGCCCAGCAGAGAACTGGCCACGACGACGACGGCAACAATCATGCCCCGACGGTTCAGTACGATCTGCTTTAATGTCATACCACTGTTTCGGAGTTGGATCCCAACCAGGAATAATAAAAAGATCAGCGTATATTCGCTGGCTTCGGTTGCGTGCTGCAGTATCGACAATCCGGTAAGACCCAACAGAAAACCCAGCACCACGACGCCGCAAAGCTGTAGCGACTCAAGCGCCATCGCGATTCGGGAGGGGAGCTTCTCTTGCTGGTGGCTGTGTCGCCAGGGGAGTGAGCGCTCCAGCCACAGCAGCGCTGCGATATTACACAGCAGAATGACCGTCACACTGACGGCAGAATAATAAAGAATGGATAACAGATTACTGGCGAGATTATCCAGAAACGCCAGACTGATCCCCATAAAAAAGAGAATAAGGTAGACGATCCAACTCAACAGCCGATTGATAAGTTTTAATGCGGCTCTGTGTCGAAGCGGAATGAGGTAACCCACAATAAGGGGTACCAGAATGATTAATAGCCCTGAAAACATGAAACCCCGATCCTTGCTGAGAAGTAAGACGAAATGCACAACTATAACCTAAATAATTCAAGTTGCAGGAAGGCGGCAAGGGAGTGAATCCCCGGGAGCGTACATAAGTACGTGACTGGGGGGAGCGAGCGCAGTCAACACATCTGCAACTTGAAGTATGACGGATATACACACTACTGAAAGCAAAGAGGGGAGTAAAGTTGCAAATAAAAGGAAATATAGCGAGGAAAAAAAGGCCTGACAGTTCATCAGGCCTTGTTGTTAGCGATTAATCGCGTTTTTCCAGCAGGGTACGGTAAATAAGACCGCCGACGATCCCGCCGATAATCGGCATAACCCAGAACAACCAAAGCTGTTGCAATGCCCAACCACCCTGGAAGATAGCAACCGCAGTACTACGAGCCGGGTTTACGGACGTATTGGTGACCGGGATACTGATCAGGTGAATCAACGTTAATGCAAGACCGATGGCAATTGGCGCAAAACCTGCCGGAGCATGTTTATCGGTCGCACCGTGGATCACTAATAAGAAACCTGCGGTCAGAACGATTTCAATTACGATGGCAGAAAGCATGGAATATCCGCCAGGTGAATGCTCGCCGTAACCGTTTGAGGCGAAGCCACTGGCTGCTGCATCAAAACCGGCTTTGCCGCTGGCAATAAGATAAAGTACCGCTGCTGCTACAATACCGCCCACAACCTGAGCAATAACATAACCAATAACGTCTTTCGCCGGGAAGCGACCACCAGCCCATAAACCGAATGTCACTGCAGGGTTAAAATGGCCACCTGAAATATGACCCACAGCGAATGCCATGGTTAATACTGTCAGACCAAACGCCAGGGCGACACCGGCAAACCCAATACCTAACTCTGGGAAAGCCGCGGCCAGAACGGCACTACCACACCCGCCAAAAACAAGCCAAAACGTGCCGAAGAACTCGGCTGCTAATTTCCTGAACATAACCACCTCAATTAAAAGTTCCGGGTTAGTTTTTCTATCCCGGTATTTCATCGCTAAAAGGGACGATGATTAAAGCGCGCTTATTTTAGAAAAAAATCTCATCCCTTCGCCACTTAAATTAATAAAAAAATTTGATTTAAGGCAATGTGATGCGAATCCTTTTTGGAGTTCAGGTGAATAAAGCATAGTTCAGTTATCAGAAATCTGATGATTGCGTCTGAAATTATATTCAAAAGTAATTTTTAAAGAGAATATTCTTAACTCTTTCGATTTATCTGCGGATGAGATCGGGTGTTCTGAGCGCTCGCTTACCGTTATACTCCTGATAACTTGAAGGAAAAAGTGAGCATTTCCGGAGGCTATATGATTCTCGAACGCGTTGAGATTGTTGGGTTTCGTGGTATTAATCGGCTGTCGTTGATGCTGGAGCAAAACAACGTGCTGATTGGGGAGAACGCGTGGGGTAAGTCCAGCCTGCTGGATGCGTTAACCTTGCTGTTGTCGCCAGAGTCGGATTTGTACCACTTTGACCGCGAAGATTTCTGGTTCCCGCCGGGTGACATCCAGGGCCGGGAACATCATCTGCATATTGTCCTGACGTTTCGTGAATCTCAACCGGGTCGCCATCGTGTGCGCCGATATCGCCCGTTAGAAGCGTGCTGGTCGCCGTGCTCCGATAACTATCACCGTATTTTCTATCGTCTGGAAGGCGAGTGTGCTGATGACGGCAGCGTCCTGACATTACGCAGTTTTCTTGATGGCGAAGGCCACCCGTTACCCATCGACAATATTAACGAACAGGCGCGTCATCTGGTGCGTTTGATGCCAGTACTGCGTTTACGTGATGCGCGTTTTATGCGGCGGATCCGTAATGGAACGGTGCCGGATTCCGCGGATGTTGAGGTGACTGCGCGTCAACTGGATTTTATGGCGCGTGAGTTGGCCACCCGACCGCAGAATCTGACGGATGGGCAGATTCGCCAGGGGCTGTCAGCGATGGTTCAACTGCTGGAGCACTACTTTTCGGAACAAGGTTCGGGTCAGTCGCGCTATCGTCTGATGCGCCGACGCTCCAACAACGAGCAACGCAGCTGGCGTTATCTGGATATTATCAACCGTATGATTGATAAACCTGGGGGGCGCACGCACCGTGTGATTCTGCTGGGGCTGTTTTCCACGCTATTACAGGCCAAAGGGTCACTAAGACTGGATAAAGACGCTCGTCCGTTGCTACTGGTAGAAGATCCTGAAACGCGGTTACACCCCATTATGTTGTCCGTTGCCTGGCAATTGTTGAACCTGCTTCCCCTCCAGCGCGTGACGACGACCAACTCTGGTGAATTGTTGTCGCTCACGCCCGTAGAACATGTTGTCCGACTGGTACGAGAATCTTCCCGCGTCGCCGCCTGGCGACTGGGACCGGGAGGACTCAATGCGGAAGACGGGCGGCGCATTGCCTTCCATATCCGTTTTAATCGGGCGTCTTCACTGTTTGCCCGTTGCTGGCTGTTGGTGGAGGGAGAAACAGAAACATGGGTCATCAACGAGCTGGCTCGTCAGTGTGGGCATCACTTTGATGCCGAAGGGATTAAAGTCATTGAATTTGCCCAGTCTGGGCTTAAACCCCTGGTGAAGTTTGCCCGCCGGATGGGAATTGAGTGGCATGTGCTGGTCGATGGCGATGAGGCGGGGAAAAAGTATGCGGCCACGGTACGCAGTCTGTTGAACGATGACAAAGAGGAAGAGCGCGAGCATTTGACCATGTTACCTGCGTTGGACATGGAACACTTTATGTATCGCCAGGGGTTCTCGGACGTCTTTCATCGGGTGGCGCAAATACCGGAAAATGTGCCGATGAATATGCGGAAAATTATAGCGAAGGCGATCCATCGCTCGTCAAAACCGGATTTGGCGATTGAAGTGGCAATGGAAGCGGGGCGACGCGGTGTTGAAGCGGTGCCAACGTTGCTGCGGAAAATGTTTTCCCGCGTGCTGTGGTTAGCACGCGGGCGAGCGGATTAGCGGCGGAACATGACTGATAACTGCGAGTGGATACTGTCGAGTAACTGATAGCGGCGGCGATATTCCGCGCGCTTCTTACTGGCAATATCTGCTTCGCTTTTACGCGCTAGCGTACGCGGAATATGATAGTAGCCATTGCTGTCACATTCGCCGCCAACTGACTCCCAAAATGAATTGTAGTCAGAATGAATAACCTTGTTTTTATCATGGTAGCGCTGGCTGCGAAAAATATGCTGGTCATTGCTGACGGCCAGTACTTGTTCAATATTCAATTGTTCTGCAAAACGACAAATAGCTTCCATTACAATACGTTTAGGGAACAAACCATGGCATGATTTTGTCGCTTTTTGAATTTCTTCGTGCGGCATTAATCGGTTACCCCCCTGCAAGCCGCCAATAAAAAGCGCGCTGCGCCCTTCATAGTTGCACAGGGTGAAGGTCATTTCTGCTAATGTCTCGCCCTCACTATTACGGACAAGAATGGTACTTTCACCTTCTTTATCCAGGGCGATAAATGAGGACATTATAATGGTGTATATTGCGTTATCTTTGCCTTCAATTTGTGCCAGTTGCAACCCATCTGCACTTAAATAATCATTAAACTCTTTCGATGAAAAAGCGTTGCGGATAACATTGTAATGAAAACGCACAGCATCGAGTTTTGCTTTACGGTCAAGGTTGACTGCGAGATATGCGCGATGCAGGCGAACCGGTATACGGGGTTGGATCGCGAGAATTTTCTCGAGATCCGGCCATTGCGCCAGCTCAGCCATCCATTCACGTGTTAATCGTGGCATCAGCAATGAGCGCCATACAAACTTACGGCGAAAGCTTCGTTGATGCCAAAATTTACCTGGCCGCCATTGTCCGGTTGTCAGACGACAAAAAAGACTAAAACTTGTGGCGGGTCTGGAAGAATGAAAAGTGCTTTCTGTTAGCTGGCTCATAATAACAATCCAATAGATACTCTGATACTAATTTCAGCACAGCGGACCTTAACGGTTCATCAATAACTCTGTTATTCTTTGCACTTTTCAACGCCTGTTAATTTATCGTTGATGTTTATCACTCCACTCTGGTGGGCGTATTGGGGGACACTGGTACATTTTATGAAGCTCAAGGGAAAAATTAAAAAACGTTATTTTCTCCTCGCCATCATCATTATTGTGGCGATGATTTCACTTTGGCGAACGCTTAATGCGCCACTACCTCAGTATCAAACGCTAATTGTACGTCCAGGCGATCTCCAGCAAAGTGTGCTGGCCACCGGGAAACTGGATGCGTTACGCAAAGTTGATGTTGGTGCACAGGTGAGTGGGCAGTTAAAAACGCTGTCAGTAGCCATTGGCGATAAAGTTAAAAAAGATCAGTTGCTCGGTGTTATCGATCCTGAGCAGGCACAAAACCAAATCAAAGAAGTTGAAGCGACACTCATGGAGCTGCGGGCTCAGCGTTTGCAGGCTGAAGCTGAGTGGAAACTGGCGCGCGTAACGCTTTCTCGGCAGCAACAACTGGCGAAAACGCAGGCGGTTTCGCAGCAGGATCTCGACACAGCAGCGACCGAAATGGCGGTCAAGCAGGCACAGATTGGCACTATTGATGCGCAAATTAAGCGTAATCAGGCTTCCCTTGATACGGCAAAAACGAACCTCGATTACACGCGAATCGTCGCGCCAATGGCGGGTGAAGTGACGCAAATCACCACCCTCCAGGGACAAACCGTGATTGCCGCCCAACAGGCACCCAACATTTTGACGTTGGCAGATATGAGCACCATGCTGGTAAAAGCGCAGGTCTCCGAGGCCGATGTTATTCACCTGCAGCCGGGCCAAAAAGCCTGGTTCACTGTGCTGGGCGATCCGCAGACACGGTACGAAGGCGTGCTCAAAGATGTCCTTCCGACGCCTGAGAAGGTGAATGACGCCATTTTCTACTATGCGCGCTTCGAAGTGCCTAACCCGAAAGGGATCCTGCGCCTTGATATGACCGCACAAGTGCACATCCAGCTCACCGACGTTAAAAATGTGCTGACGATCCCGTTGTCGGCGTTGGGCGATCCTATTGGCAACAACCGCTATAACGTCAGGCTGCTGCGCAATGGTGAAACTCGCGAACGCGAAGTGGTCATCGGTGCCCGTAATGATACCGACGTAGAAATTGTGAAAGGGTTGGAAGAGGGGGATGAAGTGATCACCGGTGAGGGTAAAGCGGGAGTGGCACAATGACGGCATTGCTTGAGTTGAGCAATATCCGCCGCAGTTACCCGTCAGGCGAGGGACAGGTCGAGGTATTAAAGGACGTTTCCTTGCGCATTCAGGCCGGGGAAATGGTGGCGATTGTCGGGGCGTCTGGCTCGGGTAAATCGACGCTGATGAACATTCTGGGATGTCTGGACAAGCCAACCAGTGGAACCTATCGGGTTGCGGGGCGGGATGTTTCTACACTGGATAGCGATGCGTTAGCACAACTGCGGCGTGAGCATTTTGGCTTTATCTTCCAGCGTTATCATTTGCTGTCACATTTAACGGCGGCACAAAATGTTGAAGTCCCGGCGGTGTATGCCGGGACTGAACGCAAGCAGCGTCTGGCTCGTGCTCAGGAATTACTTCAGCGTCTGGGATTGGGTGACCGGGTTGATTATCAGCCTTCCCAGCTTTCCGGAGGCCAGCAGCAACGTGTCAGTATTGCACGTGCGTTGATGAACGGTGGTCAGGTTATTCTGGCCGATGAACCCACTGGCGCGTTGGACAGCCGCTCCGGCGAAGAGGTGATGGCTATTCTGCATCAGCTACGCGATCGCGGGCATACGGTCATTATCGTCACGCACGACAGCCAGGTTGCCGCCCAGGCAGAACGCGTCATTGAAATTCGTGATGGCGAGATTGTGCGTAATCCACCATCACAAAAGCCCGCTACCGGACGTGATATTGCTGAACCAACGGTGACGACGGCTTCTGGCTGGAGCCAGTTTGTCAGCGGTTTTCGTGAAGCATTGACCATGGCCTGGCTGGCCATGGCCGCCAACAAGATGCGTACACTGCTCACCATGCTGGGTATTATCATCGGCATCGCGTCGGTGGTATCGATTGTGGTGGTGGGCGATGCGGCAAAACAACTGGTGCTGGCAGACATCCGAGCGATTGGTACGAATACTATCGATATCTATCCAGGCAAGGATTTCGGTGATGACGATCCACAATATCAGCAGGCGCTGAAGTATGACGATTTAGTGGCGATTCAGAAGCAACCCTGGGTCAGTTCCGTTACGCCTGCGGTATCAAAGAACCTACGCCTGCGCTATGGCAATATTGATGTCGCCGCCAGCGCGAATGGCGTTAGCGGTGATTACTTCAACGTCTATGGCATGACGTTCAGTGAAGGCGCCACCTTTAATGCAGAGCAACTGGCGGGGCGGGCACAGGTGGTGGTGCTCGACAGCAATACCCGACGTCAGTTGTTCCCCAGCAAAGCGAAAGTGGTGGGTGAAGTTATTCTGGTGGGAAATATGCCAGCCACCGTCATTGGCGTTGCGGAAGAAAAACAATCGATGTTTGGCAGCAGTAAGATCCTGCGCGTCTGGCTGCCCTACAGCACTATGTCAGGACGGATCATGGGGCAATCGTGGTTAAACTCTATTACCGTGCGGGTAAAAGAGGGGTTTGATAGCGCCCAGGCCGAGCAGCAACTTACCCGTCTGTTATCGCTGCGTCATGGCAAAAAAGATTTCTTCACCTGGAACATGGATGGCATCTTGAAAACCGCCGAAAAAACCACACGTACATTACAGCTCTTTCTGACGCTGGTAGCGGTGATTTCGCTGGTGGTAGGCGGGATCGGCGTGATGAACATTATGCTGGTTTCGGTGACAGAGCGTACGCGTGAAATCGGCATTAGGATGGCAGTGGGGGCGCGGGCCAGTGATGTGCTACAGCAGTTCTTAATTGAGGCTGTGCTGGTGTGCCTGGTGGGAGGCGCGCTCGGTATCAGTTTGTCGATGTTAATTGCCTTTACGCTACAACTGTTCCTGCCCGGGTGGGAAATTGGTTTCTCTCCTGTCGCGCTGTTAACGGCTTTCTTGTGTTCAACCGCCACCGGAATTTTGTTTGGCTGGCTTCCGGCCCGTAATGCAGCGCGTCTGGATCCCGTGGATGCTTTGGCGCGAGAATAACGCGTTGTATTGCATAAGAAATAAAAATGCCAGCCTCAGGGGCTGGCATTTTGTCTGCGGGATGTACACAATGAGACAGAAGAGCTATGCGACAGCTTCTGCTTCAATGACGGGCACGATAAGACTGGCATGATTGCCTTTTGGCCCCTGGTGGACATCAAACTGGACAGACTGTCCGGCTTTTAGCGTTCTGTAACCATCCATCTGAATGGTGGAGTAATGGGCGAAGATATCTTCACCACCGCCTTCGGGGCAGATGAAACCAAACCCTTTGGCATTATTGAACCACTTAACAGTACCCGTTTCCATACTTCGACATCCTTCGTAAATCTTATATAAGTAAGATGGAATGAACCGGTGGCGGAGTGGGGGCTGTTCAAAACCTCGCCAACTCTCGAAACTACAATTTAGAGAAATCAGGCGAGGCGTCAAGCGCCAGGCAGGTGGAATAGGGTAAAAATGCATCAAAATTTGAAGCAGTTAACGCTATTGTCGGATATGTGACAGATGTCGCGGATGACACTGATAGATGATAGTTATCTAATACTTGAGGTAGATTGATTGTGCGCATAGGCTCTTGTCAGCGGCAAGTTATTCTGCCGGTAACCGTAACTGAAGATGACGACTGACAATGAGTAAGACGAACGACTGGCTGGATTTCGAACAGCTGGCGGAAGACAAATTGCGCGACGCGCTAAAACCGCCATCTATGTATAAAGTGATATTAGTCAATGATGATTACACTCCGATGGAGTTTGTTATTGACGTGTTACAAAAATTCTTTTCTTATGATGTAGAACGTGCAACGCAACTGATGCTTGCCGTTCACTATCAAGGTAAAGCCATCTGCGGCGTATTTACCGCCGAGGTTGCTGAAACCAAAGTGGCGATGGTGAACAAATATGCGAGGGAAAACGAGCATCCGTTGCTGTGTACGCTGGAAAAAGCCTGAATGCAGCCATAAATATTGGGGGAGGTGCCTATGCTCAATCAAGAACTGGAACTCAGTTTAAACATGGCTTTCGCCAGAGCGCGCGAGCACCGACATGAGTTTATGACCGTCGAGCACTTGTTACTGGCGTTGCTCAGTAACCCATCGGCCCGCGAAGCGCTGGAAGCGTGTTCTGTGGATCTGGTGGCGCTCCGTCAGGAACTCGAAGCCTTCATTGAACAAACCACACCCGTATTGCCTGCCAGCGAAGAAGAGCGCGACACGCAGCCGACGCTGAGTTTTCAGCGTGTTTTGCAACGTGCTGTCTTTCATGTTCAGTCCTCCGGGCGCAATGAAGTGACTGGCGCTAATGTGCTGGTTGCTATCTTCAGCGAGCAGGAATCACAGGCGGCCTATCTGCTGCGTAAGCATGAAGTCAGTCGCCTGGACGTGGTGAATTTCATTTCTCATGGCACGCGTAAAGACGAACCGAGTCAGTCTTCTGACTCCGGGAATCAGCCAAATAACGAAGAGCAAGCTGGCGGGGAGGACCGTATGGAGAACTTCACGACTAACCTTAACCAGCTGGCTCGCGTGGGCGGGATTGATCCGCTTATTGGCCGCGAAAAAGAGCTGGAGCGCGCCATTCAGGTACTGTGTCGTCGCCGTAAAAATAACCCACTGCTGGTGGGGGAATCCGGCGTGGGGAAAACGGCGATTGCCGAAGGTCTCGCCTGGCGTATTGTCCAGGGGGATGTGCCGGAAGTGATGGCTGATTGTACGCTGTACTCTCTGGATATCGGTTCATTGCTGGCGGGTACCAAATACCGCGGTGATTTTGAGAAACGCTTTAAGGCGCTGCTGAAGCAACTGGAGCAGGATACTAACAGCATCCTGTTTATCGATGAGATCCACACTATTATCGGTGCGGGTGCGGCATCGGGCGGCCAGGTGGATGCCGCTAACCTGATCAAGCCGCTGCTCTCCAGCGGGAAAATTCGTGTGATAGGTTCAACCACCTATCAGGAATTCAGCAATATCTTTGAGAAAGACCGTGCGTTAGCGCGTCGCTTCCAGAAGATCGATATCACTGAGCCGTCAGTGGAAGAGACCGTGCAGATCATCAACGGTCTGAAACCGAAGTACGAAGCGCACCATGACGTTCGCTACACCGCCAAAGCGGTACGTGCAGCGGTCGAACTGGCGGTGAAATACATTAACGATCGTCATCTGCCGGATAAAGCGATTGACGTGATTGATGAAGCGGGCGCACGTGCGCGTCTGATGCCGGTCAGCAAGCGCAAGAAAACCGTCAACGTGGCAGATATCGAGTCCGTCGTGGCCCGCATTGCACGGATCCCAGAGAAGAGCGTTTCGCAGAGCGATCGTGATACGCTGAAAAATCTGGGCAACCGCCTGAAAATGCTGGTATTTGGGCAGGATAAAGCCATTGAAGCACTGACCGAAGCGATCAAAATGAGCCGTGCCGGTCTGGGTCATGAGCATAAACCTGTCGGTTCGTTCCTGTTCGCCGGACCGACTGGCGTTGGTAAGACCGAAGTCACGGTGCAGTTGTCTAAAGCGCTGGGCATCGAACTGCTGCGTTTTGATATGTCCGAATATATGGAACGTCATACTGTCAGCCGCTTGATTGGTGCGCCTCCAGGGTATGTCGGTTTCGACCAGGGCGGTTTACTGACCGATGCGGTGATTAAACATCCGCATGCTGTACTGCTGCTGGATGAAATTGAAAAAGCGCACCCGGATGTCTTTAACCTGCTGCTGCAGGTTATGGATAACGGTACGCTGACTGACAATAACGGGCGCAAAGCAGATTTCCGCAACGTAGTGCTGGTGATGACGACCAACGCCGGGGTACGTGAAACTGAGCGTAAATCGATTGGGCTTATTCATCAGGACAACAGTACTGATGCGATGGGCGAAATCAAAAAAGTGTTTACGCCGGAATTCCGTAACCGCCTCGACAACATTATCTGGTTCGATCATCTCTCTACTGAGGTGATTCATCAGGTGGTGGATAAATTTATTGTCGAGCTGCAGGTTCAGCTGGATCAGAAAGGTGTCTCTCTGGAAGTGAGTCAGGAAGCACGTAACTGGCTGGCGGAAAAAGGTTACGACCGCGCAATGGGCGCACGTCCGATGACGCGAGTGGTTCAGGACAACCTGAAAAAACCATTGGCCAACGAATTGTTGTTTGGTTCGCTGGTGGATGGCGGTCAGGTTACCGTCGCGCTGGATAAAGAAAAAAATGAGCTGACCTATGGTTTCCAGAGTGCGCAAAAGCACAAGCCAGAAGCTGCACATTGATTTCTAATCACATAATAAGCCGGGCGTAATGCCCGGTTTTTTTTGCCTGAAAGTCGTGATTTGAATGGGGGGAGCTCAAAGAGTTTAAACGGCAGGTAAAAAATAAGCCTGCGTAAGGGAGATTACGCAGGCTAAGGAGGTGGTTCCTGGTACAGCTAGCATTTATGGGTTATGTTTTTCAGCGGGTGGGATAATACCCTTAATGAACGAAACGGTATGTGATCGATTTCTAAGAATCTTCCGAACGCTGAAAAATAACCGTAATTAACTACTTAGCATGTGGATTGCGCGTGGACTCACCGGCAAAATTACGCATCAGTAATGCATAATTCAGATCGATATCCTGCGGTACGGGCATCCATACGGTATAACCATCACCAGGCGCAACTGGCATAGCTTCGCCTTTGGCGTTTTCCATCTGCTCAAGGGTGAAATTGACGTTACCCTGCGGCGTCATCAGCTCCAGACTGTCACCGACGGTGAATTTGTTTTTCACCAGCACAGCAGCCAGATCGCCTTTGCGTTCGCCAGTGAATTCACCGACAAACTGCTGACGTTCGGAAACAGAAAAACCGTATTCGTAGTTCTGATAGTCGTCATGCGTATGGCGGCGCAGGAATCCTTCGGTATAACCACGGTGCGCCAGGCCTTCCAGTGTTTCCAGCAGTTGCGGATCGAACGGTTTACCGGCTGCAGCATCGTCAATGGCTTTACGATAAACCTGTGCGGTACGGGCGCAGTAATAGTAAGACTTGGTGCGGCCTTCGATTTTCAGCGAATGCACGCCCATCTGGGTCAGGCGCTCAACGTGGGCAATTGCGCGTAAATCTTTTGAGTTCATGATGTAAGTGCCGTGTTCGTCTTCGAACGCGGTCATGTATTCACCCGGACGCTGGGCTTCTTCAATCATAAACACTTTGTCCGTAGGTGCGCCGATCCCAAGCGTTGGTTCCACGTTTTGTACCGGGATGGGTTCGTATTTGTGCACGATATTACCCACCACATCTTCTTTGCCTTCCTGCACGTTGTATTCCCAGCGGCAGGCATTGGTACAGGTACCCTGGTTAGGGTCGCGCTTGTTGATGTAGCCGGAGAGCAGGCAGCGGCCGGAGTAGGCCATGCACAGCGCACCGTGAACGAAGATTTCAATCTCCATATCCGGAACCTGGGTGCGGATCTCTTCAATTTCTTCCAGCGACAGTTCGCGGGACAGGATAACGCGGGTCAGGCCCATTTGTTTCCAGAACTTCACCGTTGCCCAGTTTACGGCGTTAGCCTGTACTGACAGATGAATATCCATATCAGGGAAGTGTTCACGTACCAGCATGATCAGGCCTGGATCGGACATGATCAGTGCATCCGGCCCCATTTCCACAACGGGTTTCAGGTCACGAATGAAGGTTTTCAGCTTGGCGTTATGCGGGGCAATGTTAACCACCACATAGAATTTTTTACCCAGTTCATGGGCCTCATTAATGCCGAGCTGCAGGTTTTCGTGATTGAATTCGTTGTTGCGCACACGCAGAGAGTAACGCGGTTGACCCGCATACACAGCATCTGCGCCATAGGCGAAAGCGTAACGCATATTTTTCAGCGTTCCCGCCGGGGAAAGGAGTTCCGGTTTAAACATAATTTTCTCGTTCTGATGACAGGTCAGACTCGCTTCACTGAATGAAGCGGTTGGGGGAGTGCCCCCATATTAAGGGCGGGCATTGTATCGCTGCGTGACGGGCAGGTAAAGTTATTGTGCCGGGTGGGCGTTTTGCCTTACCCGGCCTTGATTGACGTCTGGCAGATTAAGCAATCCGACAGGCATCGGCTTCCCAGCGATATCCTACGCCATAGACCGCGCGGATAAACGACTGCTCTGCATCCAGCGATTCCAGTTTGCGGCGCAGGTTCTTGATATGGCTGTCGATGGTGCGGTCGGTAACGACGCGGTAGTCATCGTAGAGATGGTTGAGCAATTGCTCGCGGGAGAACACTTTTCCCGGTTCATGCGATAGCGTTTTGAGTAAGCGAAATTCAGCGGGCGTCAGGTCGAGCATTTTTCCACGCCACGATGCCTGAAAACGGCCTTCATCGACGATCAGAGGACTTTCTGCATCCATCTGTTGCAACTCGCGCTGTGGTTTACAACGGCGCAGGATCGTTTTCACTCGTGCGACGACTTCCCGCGGGCTGTACGGTTTACAAATGTAGTCATCTGCACCGATCTCCAGCCCCAGCAGGCGGTCAATCTCTTCGATTTTGGCGGTCACCATCATAATCGGGACGTCAGAGAAACGACGAATTTCCCGACACAAAGTCAGACCGTCGGTACCTGGCAACATCAGATCTAACAAGATCAGGTCGGGTGGCGTCTGGCGTACGTAAGGCAACACCTGATCGCCGTGGTTGATGAGCGTAGGGGCATAGCTTGCCGCACGCAGGTAGTCGATGAGCAGTTGCCCCAGCTTGGGTTCGTCTTCCACGATCAGAATACGCGGCGTGTTTTCATCAATGGGTAACTCAGTCATACATCTCTCTGTAAGTCGCGTTCCAGCGGTAACTCTACTGTAATGCTAACCCCGCCAAAAGGCGAATGGGCGGCGCGGATCAGACCATTATGCGCCTGGACAATGTTGACGCAAATCGCCAGCCCCAGCCCGGACCCTCCGCTGGCCCGGTTACGGGACCCTTCGGTACGATAAAAACGTTCAAACAGTTTCTGTAGCTGTTCGTCGCTAACGCCGGGGGCGGAATCGGCGAAGGTTAATAACACCATCCGCTCGCGCTGTTCGGCGCTGATATGCAGACCGCCCCCGCTGTCGGTGTAGCGTAGGCTGTTTTCCAGTAGGTTGTTAAACAGTTGCATCAGGCGATCCCTGTCGCCAAAGACCGTCATGCTGTCCGGGAGTGAAAGTTGGATCGTCAGTCCACGACTGGCGAAGCGTTCGCGAAACGCGCCGCTCGCCACTTCCAGCAGAGGGATCAGATCCAGCGAGGTTTTCTGGTAGGCCAACGCACCTTCATCAGACATAGAAAGCTGGTGGAGATCGTCTACCAGTTTGGTGAGCGTACCCACTTCGGCCTGCAATGAGGCTACCGAATCCGGGGTGAACTGACGTACACCATCCTGAATAGCTTCGAGTTCGCCGCGTAAAACTGCCAGCGGCGTGCGCAGTTCGTGAGAGATATCAGCCATAAAGTCCCGGCGCATCTGCTGGTTTTTTTCCAGCGTACTGGCGAGCTGGTTGAAATCCTGCGCCAGTTTGCCCAGTTCATCGGTACTGGTGGGGACCACGCGGGTGGTAAAATCGCCGGCAGCCAGTTTGTGTGTGCCTTCCACCAACCGCTTAACCGGGGCGAGCAGGCTGCGCGCTAGCGTAAACGTCGCCAGCGCGGCAAGGATCGTGGAGAGCGCCACGATAAGCCAACTGGATCGTCTTTGCTGCATGTCGAAATTGATATCCGTATTCCGCGTTAAACGTTCTACGGGCGAGGCGATCACGGCACCCACTTCGCTGCCGTTAACGCGTATGGGATGGCGCATGCCGTCGCGAGGAACTGGGCCGCGTGGGCCGACCAGCACGCGGGCACTTTGATCGACCACCCAAAATTGCGTACGCCAGCCGTGCGGCGGCATGCCGGGTCCCGGTTTATCATCGTCATTGTCGTGTTCAAAAGAGCGCAGGATCTGGAAAACAAAACGATCGTTATTGCGTAAGAATCGCCAGTTGCCGTGCTGCTCGTACTGCTCGCTTAACGCATCGCTGAGCATTTGCAGCCGCTGTTCGTTGCCGTGCTTGATATAGTCAATAAAACCACGTTCGAAGCTAATACGGACGGCCCAGTGCATGCTGATCAGCAACACAATGCAGGTGGCGAAAATAGCCAGAAAGAGTTTGCCGGTGATACCGGGCCGCCAGAACTTCATCAGGTGCTCCTTTTGCGCCGTGAAATCACCGCGTTGGTCTGCGTGTCGTTCGGCACGCGGGAAAAAATGATGGCAGGTAGTGCGATAAGAAACGCAATGCACAGCCAGGTGTACATAAAGACGGTATGCGTAGACGCGCTGTCGATGGCGATATGCTGCTGCCCGAACATGCCTAACAACAGACCGGCGATGGTTACCCCGATACTCATCGACAGTTGCATGATCATCGACAGCAGGCTGTTGCCGCTGCTTGCGAGTTCATCCGGCAGGTCTTTTAGCGTCAGCGTGTTCATTGAGGAGAAGCGGGTAGAATTGACCATTCCCTGTAAGAACAGTATGAACGGCAGGGCGTAATACCAACCGAGTAACGCGGTGCTCATCAGCAACAGGCTGACCATCGACAGGGCAAGCGTGGTGGTGACCAGTACGCGACGGTAGCCAAACCGGTTGACGACCTGAACCACGATGCGTTTCATTCCCATACTGCCCAGCACCATCGGGATCATCATCAATCCGGCATGAAATGGTGAAAAGCCCAATCCAATCTGCAGGAAAACTGGGGTCATGAACGGTAACATTCCGCTACCAATCCGCCCGGCAAAGCTGCCGAACAGGCCTAACGAGAAGGTGTGTGTACGAAAAAGATGCAGGCTAAACAGTGCACGAGGGTTGTTGTGGGCATGTTTCAGATACAGCAGGATCGCCAGTACGCCACAGATAACCAGTGCTGCCAGCGTGATGTGGGAAATGCCGGTTCCCTTACTACCATCGAGCGCTAACGTGAGTACCGCCATGCCGACAGCCAGCATCATGAATCCAGAAAGATCGAAACGACGAGTTTGCATGGTGTAGTTGGGCATCAGCATTAGCGTCGCTATTGCCCCGACAATGCCAACCGGAATGTTAATCAGAAATATCCAGTGCCAGGAGGCATATTCCACCAGGATACCACCTAATGCCGGGCCCAGAAGAGGGCCAATCTGACCGGGCAAGGTGACGAATGTCATTGCCGCCATGTATTGCTCACGTGGGACGATTTTCATCACCGTCAACCTGCCGACGGGCACCATCATCGCGCCGCCTACACCTTGTAACACGCGAGCCATCACCAGTTCATCCAGCGTTCCGGACCAGGCGCAAAAAAGCGATCCCAGCGTAAACAGAATGATCGCGGTGAAGAATATATTGCGCACACCGATTTTATCGGCCAGCCAACCGCTGGCGGGGAGCATTACGGCGACGGTAAGTACATACGACACAATGACCATGTGCATATGCAGTGGACTTTCCCCGAGGCTTTTGGCCATCGAGGGAAGCGCGGTGTTGACGATGGTGGTATCCAGCGACTGCATAAAAAAGCCAAATGCCACAATCCAAAGTTGCCAGCGGGTGCTGTCGGGAAGTTCTGTCATAACTCTGCTACCGGTTTGCTGTTTTTACGCGAAAAACGCAGACGCAGACGGTCGAAAAAGAGATAGACCACCGGAGTGGTGTACAGCGTAAGTAGCTGACTGACAACCAGCCCGCCAACAATGGTTATCCCCAATGGTTGACGCAGCTCAGAGCCGTCACCTGCGGATAATACCAGCGGCAGCGCACCAAACAGGGCCGCCAGCGTGGTCATCATTATTGGGCGAAAACGCAGCAGGCAGGCCTGGAAAATCGCTTCTTCCGGCTGCAACTTGCCATTTCTCTGCGCTTCCAGCGCAAAATCGACCATCATGATGGCGTTTTTCTTCACAATGCCAATTAATAGCATGATCCCTATCAGGGCGATTAGGCTGAACGGGGCATTGAACAGCTCCAGCGCCAGTAAGGCCCCAACGCCGGCAGAAGGCAGCGTGGAGAGAATAGTCAGCGGGTGAACGTAGCTTTCATACAGCATACCCAGCACGATATAGACGGTGGCGATGGCGGCGATAATCAGGATCACCTGTGAATTCATGGTGTCCTGAAATACCTGCGCGGTACCCGCAAAGCTACCACGCACCGTCGACGGTACCCCAAGCTGGGTCATGGTTCGGTTGATGGCCTCCGTTGCTTCAGAGAGTGAAGAACCGGTCGGCAGGTTAAATGATACGGTTGAGGCGGCAGACAACCCCTGGTGATTCACCGATAGCGGCGCATTTGCCGGTTGCCATTTGGCAAAGTACGACAACGGTATTGCTTTGCCATCGCTGTTAATGACGAACATTTTGTCCAGGGCGCTGATATCCTGGGTGTAGCGTGGGTCGACTTCCATCACCACTTTGTATTGGTTCATCGGCTGATAGATGGTTGAAATTTGTCGCTGACCAAAGGCGTTATTCAGCAGGCTGTTGGCAGCTTCAACGTCGATTCCCAGACGTGACATGATGTCACGATCGTAGGTCAGATTCATTTCCGCGCCGTTGTCCTGCTGATCGGAGTTGACGTCCGCCAGCTGGGGCAGGGCGGCCAGCGCCTTACGAATTTTTGGTTCCCATTCGCGTAGTGCGGCGAGGTCATCTGACAACAGAGTGTATTGGTAGCTGGCATTAGCCTGACGACCGCCGACGCGAATATCCTGCACCGCCATCAGAAACAGGTTTGCGCCGGGTTCTTTGGCAAGCTTCACACGCAGGCGGTCGATCACCTGTTGCGCTGTTTCGTGACGTTCTCCACGTGGCTTCAGGGTGATAAACATCATCCCACTGTTGACGCGTGAGCCGCCGGTAAATCCGGTGACGTTATTCACCGCAGGATCGTCGCGGATGATCTTCATAAAGTCCTGCAGTTTGCCCCGCATCGCCTGAAACGAAATGCTCTGATCGGCTTGGATCCCGCCCATGAGCACGCCAGTATCCTGCTCCGGGAAGAAGGTTTTGGGGATTGAAATATAGAGCCAGACGTTCAGGGCAATGGTTGCGAGTAGCACCACGCCCACCATGCGTGTGTGGCGCAGCACCCACTTCAGCGAGGTGGCGTAGCTTTGTTGTAATGCCACCAGTACACGGCCAAATCCCCGCTTACGCGATTGTTCGCGTGGCGTGCTGGATTTGAGCATCCAGCCACACATCATCGGCGTCAACGTCAGCGATACCAGCAGTGAAATACCGATAGCCACCGACAGGGTGACGGCAAACTCGCGTAACAGACGACCTGGCAGCCCGCCCATTAACAGCAGTGGCAGAAACACCGCCACCAGCGACAGGCTCATGGAGAGAACCGTGAAACCCACCTCGCGCGTGCCCTGTAGCGCCGCCTGTAACGGTTTCATTCCTGCTTCGAGGTGGCGTGCAATGTTCTCCAGTACCACAATGGCATCATCGACGACAAAACCCGTCGCGATGGTTAGGGCCATTAACGACAGATTGTTGAGGCTAAATCCACACAGATACATCGCGGCAAACGTACCAATCAGCGAGACCGGAACCGCAACGGCGGGGATCAGGGTGGCACGCCCGGAGCGCAGGAAGACAAACACCACCAGGATAACCAACGCGACGGAGATAATCAGCGTTTGTTCTACTTCAGCCAGCGAGGCGCGGATAGTGGGTGAACGATCCTGGGCGATTTGTAGATCGATAGCGGCAGGAACCAGGTTTTGTAACTCCGGTAGTTTGGCGCGAATGCTGTCGACCGTCTGAATAATATTGGCTTCCGGCAGTTTGCGGATCATCAACAGAATGGCCGGTTTGGCATTGGTCATCCCCGCATTGCGTACGTCCTGCACTGAATCACTGACAGATGCAACATCCCCCAGTCGCACAGCTGCACCGTTGTTATAGTGGATGATAACTGGCTTATATTCCGCCGCGGTTTTTAGCTCATCGTTGGTTTGTACCTGCCAGCGATGGGTTTTATCTTCGATAGCACCCTGTGGTTTACGCACGTTGGCGTTATCGATAGCGCTACGCACCGCGTCCAGCGATACACCCTGGTTAAACAGCGCCTGCGGATTAAGCCCCACACGCACGGCGGGAAGAGAGCTTCCTCCGACATCCACATCACCGACGCCGTTGATTTGTGCGATGGTCTGCGCCAGTTGCGTCGAGGCGAAATCGTATAATTCACCTTGCGAGTACGTGTCCGATGTTAGCGTCAGGATCATGATCGGGGCATCTGAAGGGTTGGCCTTCCGATACGTCGGGCGGCTGGGCATCCCGCTGGGCAGCAGGCTTTGCGCTGCGTTAATGGCGGCCTGTACGTCCCGTGCTGCACCGTTGATGTCGCGGTCAAATTTAAATTCGAGAATAATGCGCGTGCTACCAAGCGAACTGCTTGATGTCATCTCATTTACGCCCGCGATCCGCCCAAGCGAGCGTTCCAGTGGGGTTGCTACGGATGACGCCATTGTTTCGGGTGATGCTCCCGGTAGTGATGCACTGACCATGATTACCGGGAAATCAACCTGCGGCAGGGGGGCCACTGGCAACAGGCGAAAGCCAAGAATCCCGCACAGGGTAATCGCCACCGAAATAAGAATGGTCGCGACCGGGCGATGGATGAAAAGCGCAAAAAATTTCATTTACGCGTCCTCTTCCTGGCGTGGGAAGCGGTTCCTGACGTACAGCGATAAACGGTCAAAAAGCAGATAGATGACGGGCGTGGTAAACAACGTCAGGACCTGGCTTACCAGCAGACCGCCAACCATGCCAATACCTAATGGACGGCGTAACTCTGCACCTACACCGGTGCTTAGCATCAGTGGCAACGCACCCAGTAGTGCTGCCAGCGTGGTCATCAGGATAGGGCGAAAACGCAGCAGACAGGCCTGGAAAATGGCATCGCGGGGCGACATTCCCTGCTCACGTTCCGCAGCAAGGGCAAAGTCGATCATCATGATGGCGTTTTTCTTCACGATCCCGATGAGCAAAATAATGCCGATGATCGCGATCACGTCCAGTTCGCTGCCGGCAATCATGAGCGCCAGCAACGCCCCGACACCCGCAGTGGGAAGTGTAGAGAGAATCGTAATCGGGTGAATAAAGCTTTCGTACAATACGCCGAGCACGATATACATCGCGACCACTGCCGCCACAATCAGCCAGATGGTGTTGCCCAGAGCAGCCTGGAAGGCCAGCGTACTGCCCTGGAACTGAGTGGTGATATTTGCGGGCAGGTTAAGTGTTTTTTCGGCATCCTGAATCGCCTGTACCGCATCGCCTAACGACTGGTTATCTGGCACATTGAACGAGATAGTCGTCACCGGGAATTGATCGAGATGGTTAATCGATAGCGGGGCAAAACGCTGCTCAATGCTGGCGATAGCGCTGAGCGGTACGATCCCGCCATCGCTACTGGTCAGACGAATGGTATCCAGTGCTGCAAGTCCAGGTGTGCTGTCAGTGTTATGCTCTAACACCACGCGATACTGGTTTGCCTGCGTGTAGATAGTCGAAATCAAACGCTGTCCGAAGGCGTTATACAGGGCGTTATCGACATCCGCCATACTGATCCCTAAACGGCTGGCGCTGTCACGATTGACGTTCACATATGCGACCAACCCTTGATCCTGCCAGTCGCTGCTAACATCAGACAATTGTGGTAACTGCTGCAGTTTTTCAAGTAGCTGTGGGACCCACGTGCTGAGGGCGTCAAGAGAGTTAGCTTGTAACGTAAACTGGTATTGCGTTCGGCTGACCTGGGTATCAATCGTCAGATCCTGCGTGGGTTGTAGATAAAGGTCAACGCCAGGGACTCTGTCTACCTCATCCTGCAATCGGGCGATCACCTTCTGAACGCGATCGTCGCGCTCATCCAACGGTTTAAGATTAATTTGCAGACGAGCACTGTTCAGCGCGGGGTTAGTGCCGTCAACACCCACGAAGGCCGTCAGGCTTTCTACCGCAGGATCGTTAAGGATCACATCGGAAACCTGGCGTTGACGCTGGGCCATGCTGGAAAATGAACTGGATTGCGGAGCCTGCAGTGTACCCTGAATAATGCCGTTATCCTGAATCGGGAAGAAACCTTTTGGGATAAACACCCACAGCATGACACTCAGGGCCAACGTACCGAGGGCTACGCTAAGCGTCAACCACGGGTGGTTAAGTACTTTTGCCAGCCAGTGGCCGTATCCGGCAATCACCCGATCGAACATTTTTTCTGAGGCGCGGGAGAAGCGGTTTTGCTTACGCAATGACGCCTGACTGAGCATGCGCGCGCACATCATCGGTGTAAGGGTGAGCGATACGACGGCGGAAATCAGAATCGCCACTGCCAGCGTAACGGCGAATTCACGGAACAAGCGCCCGACGATATCGCCCATGAATAGCAGTGGAATCAATACCGCAATCAATGAAAACGTCAGGGAGATGATGGTGAAACCAATCTCGCCCGCACCTTTCAGGGCAGCGGTCAGTGGTTTTTCCCCTTTTTCGATATAGCGCGAAATATTCTCGATAACCACAATGGCATCATCCACCACAAAACCCGTGGCGATGGTCAGCGCCATCAATGTCAGATTGTTGATGGAGAAATCAAGAAACACCATTACCGCGAAGGTCCCGATCAGCGATAGCGGAACGGCAACCGCAGGAATGATGGTGGCAGGAATATTGCGTAGAAACAGGTAGATAATCATGACGACCAACGCAATTGCCAGCATCAGTTCGAACTGAGTGTCGGCAACGGAAGCGCGAATATTGGTCGTACGATCCGAAAGTACAGTTACCTTCACCGATTTCGGCAGGCTTTCCGTCAGTTGCGGCAGCATTTGCCGAATACTGTCCGCCGTGGAGATAATATTTGCGCCAGGTTGACGCTGTACGTTCATCACGATGGCTTGTTGTTTGTTGGCCCATGCCCCAAGCCAGCTGTTTTCTGCACCTTGTTCGACGGTCGCGACATCACCCAGTCGTACCGGTGCACCATTTTTATAGGCAACGATTAACTGGCGATACTCATCGGCAGACTGCATCTGGTCATTAGCGGAAAGTGTAACGGCGCGCGTTGGCCCATCAAGACTCCCTTTGGCGGAATTGACGTTGGCGCCGGTAATCGCCGTGCGGATGGTTTCGCTGGTCAGGCCGAGCGCTGCAATCGCCTGTGCATTAAGCTTCACGCGGACCGCAGGACGCTGGCCGCCAGAAAGTGTTACCAGGCCAACACCAGAAACCTGGGAGATTTTCTGTGCGACGCGGGTTTCCACCATATCTTCCACCTGCGTCATCGGCATGGCGGTCGAGGTGACGGCCAACGTCATGATCGGCGGATCCGCTGGATTAACTTTGCTGTAGACCGGTGGGTTAGGCAGGTCACTCGGTAATAAGTTGGTGGCGGCATTGATGGCGGCCTGAACTTCCTGCTCAGCAACATCCAGTGGCAGGGTCAGTTGAAACTGCAACGTGACGACCGATGCACCACCGGAACTTTGGGAGGACATTTGTTTCAGGCCGGACATCTGCCCGAACTGGCGTTCAAGCGGAGCGGTAACCGCCGACGTCATGACATCCGGGCTGGCTCCGGGATAGAGCGTTATGACCTGAATGGTGGGGTAATCCACTTCTGGTAATGCAGCAATGGGCAGGAAACGATAGCCGATAATACCGGCAAGCAAAATCGCGACCATCAGTAACGTGGTGGCGACAGGGCGCAGAATGAACAGGCGGGACGGGCCGCCTGTATTGCCGGGAGGTAACACCTGCATCAGGAGCTCGCTCCTTTTTTGCCATACCCGCGCGGTGCGGTTTTGTCGTCGCTGCCAGTGGCGGCGTGAGCCTCCACGACCTCGACTTTAGCCCCTTCCGTCAGACGATCAATACCGTCGGTTACGACGCGATCGCCCGCGGATAGCCCGGCGGAGATAACGACATTCTGGCTGTCCTGAATACCCGGTTTAACCAGATGTTTGCTGACTTTGTTGTCGTTGTTCAGTACCCAGACAAAGTGGCCTTCGTTACCCATTTGTAGTGCGGCAGTCGGGATCACGACGGCATTATGTTCCGTATCGACGAGCATGCGAGCGTTAACAAACTGATTCGGGAACAAGGCATCGTCCTGGTTGTTAAAGCGGGCCTTTGCTTTGATGGTGCCGGTGGTAGCGTCAATCTGGTTGTCGAGGCTCAGCAGCACACCTTCGCTCAGTTTTTTCGAGTTGGTACGGTCCCAGGCCTCAACTTTTAGTGGCGTCCCCGATTTCTGTGCCTGTACTACGGTCGCGATATCGTTCTCTGGCAGAGTGAAAACCAGATCAATAGGATGGGTTTGTGTAATGACGACAATCCCGGTGGTATCGCTGCTGGATATCTGGTTACCCACATCCACAAGCTTCAGGCCCACCCGACCATCAACAGGAGCCGTTATCCGGCTCCAGTCGAGTTGTAATTGCGCGCTGGCGACGCTGGCTTCATCGGCTTTTATCGTCCCTTGTGTTTCGTTGACCAGCGCCTGTTGTGCATCCAGTTCCTGACGAGAGACCAGATTCGTTTTGACCAATTGCTGATAGCGGGCGAGGTCGCGACGAGCATTGGCTAGCGTGGCTTTATCTTTCGCTAGCTGTCCCTGCGCCTGAGCCAACGCAACGTTAAACTGGCTCGGGTCGATCTCGGCCAGCAGATCGCCGGCTTTCACCTGTTGCCCTTCCTGAAAGTGTATGGCGATGAGTTGGCCGTCCACGCGACTGCGTACCGTCGCGGTGTTCGCGGCAGTAATGGTACCCAGCCCGGTCAGATAGCGTGGAACCGCTTGTTCGACTGCCGTAGCCGCCTGAACCGGAGCCAACGGACCGGAACGCATTCCTCGCCGTCCCGTTGCCGGAGCGGGTTGTGTCTGACGGGTCGCGCCGGGGGCTGTTCCCTGAGGTTCGCTGCGACTTTGCCAGAACCAGAAGGCGGCGATGGCGGCCACGACGATCACGATTACTATCACCCAGCGGGATTTGTTACGGCCTTTCATTGTTATGAGTTTCTCATCCTGAAACGTTTCGCGGAATGATACTAGTTTAGCCAGTGAACAAGGGAGAAAAATGGAGGAATTATGAAACACTGTCGGGATTCGTCTGAATGACGGCGCGGCTTTGCGAGGCATTACGCAACAATCAGCAGCGAAAATCGCCAATGCGAAATAGTGTGTCAGAGTGTGGTCAAGGCAATAAGGAGGTAAGCCAGAGATTTCAGCGGGACGCTGGAACGGGAAAACCCCTCCCGAGGAAGGGGCCAAAAAAAGGAAAGGGTTATGATGAAGCAGGTCATCATACTGGTGATACTCTTAGTCATTAGCTTCGCGGCTTACTAAGACACCAGGGGGAGGGTAAAACCTCCCTAACCCTCACTCCTGAAAGTAATCCACAGTAACGATGATGTCAATACGCACGCTTTTCAGCCTGCGAGCGACTTAGCGGAAAACCACTTCCGCCCAGCGAGCCAGCCCTGCGGTGACAGAGCCAAAGTCATCGCCACCGGCGATAGGGATCCCCGGAAGCTGTTCAGCAAGGGCTTTTTTGATCAGCGGTGAACGGGCGCTACCGCCGGTCAGATAAATGACATCTGGTTTTTCCTGCGCGTTATCCAGCGCTAACTGAACCTGCTCAAGAATACGTGCCAGCGGTTGATTTAACGCCGCTTCCAGTCCTTGCTGGCTGATAGCGGTGGCCAGCGTATCGCTGATAAATGGCAGTGCCGCGGTAACGTTTGTCTGGTCAGAAAGCGCAATTTTGCTCTCTTCTGCGCTGCGTACCAGGCGATAACTCAGGCGTTCACGCCAGACTTTAAGCAGCAGCGCCACTTTGTCTGCTTCACGTGCATCGCGGATCAGATCGTTGAGTAAACGTCCGTTGGCGGTGCTGTAGAAATCACTTTGTGCCGGAACATCATTGATCGCGACCGCGTTCCACCAGGGCAAAATCGGCAATGCGATGCCTTTTTCCGTTTCGCCGCCCATACCCAGCAGTGGCATCAGATGTTTAAAGGCCAACGCAATATCCAGATCGTTACCGCCCACGCGGCAACCGCTGTGTCCCAGCAGGCTGTTTTCGCGATCGGCGCGCTGATGCCATTGCGGTCCCATTAGCAGTAGCGAACAGTTGTGTTAGTATGTACACCACGCTAAAGCAATGAGGAAACAGCATGTTAGTACCAGTATGGAGTTATGCACGTATATCTACTATGAATCAGGTAGATGGTTTTGGGATACAGCGTCAGGTGAACACAATAAACCAGTTTCTACAGTACATTACTCTAGATCACAGACTGCCTTTTACGCTCGACACAGAGAACATCACACAGATGGTATCAGAGGGTAAGAGTGCCTTTAGAGGGAAGAACTGGAAGCCTAACACAGAGCTAGGGAAGTATCGAAAAATGGTAATGGATGGTGTATTACCAGATTCGGTACTAATTGCGGAAAATCTAGATCGTTTGACCAGATTAGACCCTTTTCAGGCGGTTGAGATCATTTCTGGTTTAATTAACCGTGGAACTACCATTCTAGAAATAGAAACGGGTATGACATATTCACGTTACATACCGGAAAGTATTACCGTTCTTACTATGCAGATTAATAGGGCTAATGGTGAGTCTAAACGTAAATCAGTGATGATGAAAAAGTCACATGAAAATAGATTCGGTAATGTCTCTAAGGTACGTCCTAGATGGTTCGATGTTGTAGAAATCGATGGTATTAAACAATACCGTACTAATTCAACGGCAAAGGCGATACAGCGTATGTATAACGATTATGTAAATGGCATTGGTGCAGCACAGATAGTTAGAACATATGAACGTACAGATAATGGTAAACCGTGGACACTTGTTACCGTTCTACGTGCATTAAGTGATAAGCGGGTAGCAGATGATGCCCGTTATCCACCAATCGTTGATAAGGAACTCTATGAACGTGTTCAGGCTATGAAAATATCCTCAGCACCGAAGGGCAATACTCATCAAAAGAATATGCTTAATGTATTTTCGGGAATGTCACGTTGCCCCCTATGCCAACAGGCCATAATAACGAAGCGTAACAGCCATGGGGGACTTTTTACGGTATGTTTAGGCAAACGTACAGATAAAACCTGTGAAGCTCGTAGCATCGCTTACAATGCGTTAGAACGCCCCCTATTAAATGCAATCGTGGGACTTGATTTTAGTGAAGTATATGGACGGGAAGAATCTAGTGTTGTTACCCTGCGTGATCAGTGGATTCAAAATGAAAGGGATATTGCGGCGTTTCGTGAACGTTTGAATAAAGCGAGTAGGCATGAAAAGTTTGCAATCTTGGATGAACTGGAAGTGATGAACCGTGAGCAGGAAGAACTAACCATTAGATTAAAATCAGTTGATGCCCCAAAAGATATCAAGATTGATTTTGATGATACTAAGTTAGATATGGATATCAACTATCGTATTGAACTAAACAACCGTATGAAGAAGTTAATACAGCGTATGGATATAGTGAGGGCAGATGTATCTAAATCTAAGTATACAATCTTCTGTACTATTAAGTATTGGACGGAAGTATTATCCCACTTAGTAATAATTGATGTTGATATACAACGTATGGGTAAAGGTGGGGCTAATCAATTAACTACTACCCTCAGATCTGTAAGTAGTTTAGATACTGATGGGAACCTCAAAGGCAATCCAGATGCAGAGGCACTAGAGTATTGGGAGAATGTAGTATCTAAAGCAGTAGCTAAAAGTTTAGCTTAAGTATATAATCATCCCATAACAGGAATTACCCAAGTATTCATACCCCATTTCGTGATGTCGCAAATGGGGTATTTTTTTTATTTGACAGAACGTAGTGATACCTGTATCATGTTTGGACGGGGTAATTACGCCCCTCTCATAACAATTTAGTACCCCCTATCGAAACTTTGGTACACGATCCCCCGCTTTGGGGGATTTTTTTCATTTGAGGCTCTTTTTTCATGTAGTTGATAAATAACTATACATGAACAGGAGAACTACATGAAAACACTAATACTATTCATTCTAGGCTTCATAGTTATGGTTACGGGATTAATCGAATACCTTTTCATAGGTTGTTTAATCTGGCTAGGACTATGCACCATTGCAGAGATAATAAATCTCTTTAGAAAACAACAATTTACAAAAAGTCAAGCAAAAACTTGGGACAAATGACCAAACGTGTGATATAATATACGTATAATCAAACGCATTTCACCCCGTTTCCGTTCGGAAATGATAAATAAGTTTGTAATTTTTATATAATTCTCCTCTTTAATTAAGATAACCCCTTTATGGGGTATCTTTATACTTCGAGGAACAACAAAAAGGTAAACAAAATGAAATCAACTAAATCAATAACAGTAGCAGCAAAAATTAGCCAAGACCAAATAGACGCACTTGATAAGCTAGTAACAGATGGTGTTGCTAAAACTCGGTCGGCGGCGATTCAATATCTAATTTCACAACATATGATTTTAGGGAGTAAGTAAGATGTTAAAACTAGGTAATTTCACATTCAAGGATATCCATGTAGTAGAAGATGTAATGAATGATAATCACCCCACAATAGTATGTGACTTCTATTATGAAGATGAAGTAATGCTAACTGGCGTAATCATCGGCGTTAAGTTCTGGAAGAATTTCAGGGATGCAGTAAAACTAGCAGGTGAACAATCGATGATTGGGAAGGTCGATTTGGAACTACTCAAATTACTACTAAAAAGCAATAAAGACTACTAAATATCAAACAGGCAGGATGCCACAATCTATATAAGGAAATAATATGAAATATACACACTATAAAAACCGTTTCAGTAGTAAAGAAAAGGGTGTAAGTCACCTAATCGGGGAATGGACAGATATAGTAGATTTATTCACGGATAAATCACAATGGCGTAGTTTTACCGCCAACACAAAAACAGAATATGATACGGCTAAGGAACAATTTGATGCTATCGTAATGGCAGAAATGAAACCTAACATGCCACGAACCGCAGATAACGTTATAGCATTCTATGCGATTGTTCTAGATATTGATGATGGTGCAACGTATGCAGATGTTCGTAAGGATCTACAGGCATACGAACACATCATTTATTCAAGTGGTGGGACTGGTCTTAAATCTGGTGATCGTTTTCGTGTAGTTTTACCATTGAATGAACCAATGAAGGCTACAGAATGGAAGAATTATAATACTTCACTAACAGAACGTTTTCCATATTCAGATCAGTCATTCAAAAAAGGTATTCAGATTCAATACCTACCAGTTTACAACACGGTATATTCCAGTAGTTTTGTTGTATATCATAATAAGGGTGATTGGTTTGATTATAAGAACCCAAATGATCTACCTTATGTTGAAAATCAAAGTATTGAATCAATCGTAAAGAATGTAGTTTTTGATGAAGCACAATTTACAGATGAAGAATTTCTAGAACTAGCTAAGGCAATCATTGATCATCAATCAGGCCAATTAGAATATGAAGAACGTCGTTTGCTAGCACAACGCCTAAAACATATCGGTATGGATGATTTTTCTATTGTTCAGATCCTAAATCAAGTAAGCCGTCCGGGATATTCACGCAGTAACGAAGATATCGTAGCTGGGGCAAATGGTCAGTATGCACACGTAGAAGGACTTTACAAGCACGTAGCAAAGGGAACACGTATACCTGCTATCGAGCGTCGTATCGTTCGTTCAACGCATCATACAGAACAGCCACAAGAAGTATCAGTATATGATGGTGAATGGATACTAGGGGATGGGGAGTATCTAAGTGATATTTTCAATGCTATGGATTTTTCAACAGGTGTTAACCTTCTAATATCAGATGTTGGGACTGGTAAATCTACACAATTCATGAAGGATAGCAATGCCCCGAATGGTAGCGGTATGTTTGATTTTGTGAATAAACCAGAACCAGAACCAGAAGTAGAAGTGAAAAGTGAAGGTGTAAAAGATGGTTACTTATTCCTAGCACCACTCACGAGTATTGTTCTTTCCTTCGATGGTGATAATAAAACTAACGGTACTGGGATTGCAACGTGGAACCAAATTGAATCTATAATCAAATCAAAAGATAAAACTATGTATAAGGATATGACTTTAGTCATTGATGAATGTCATGGTTTATTCGCTGATTATGGTTATAAGGCTAGGACAATCAACCGTCTTATTTCAATGTTTGGTTGTTTCAAAAGTGTAATTCTAATGTCTGGAACAGTCCAGCCAAGTGATTTTTCATCCGTTGTGTTCAATAAGGTATATCGGGTACATAAACCATCTAAGAGCGTAAAGCGTATTCATACGTTCTTTGCAACTAAGAAAGATGAATGTGTAATTGATCATATTCAGAATTCTACTAATAAAAC
>NZ_JANEWJ010000097.1:0-438 GCF_028069755.1 Citrobacter sp. Igbk 16
GTGTAAACACTAGACAGCAGCATTCCCAGAAATTTCTTTCGGATATTTCCATTCAACTCATAGAGATGAACATGGCCTTTCATAGAGNAGGTTTGAAACACTCTTTTTGTAGTATCTGGAAGTGGACATTTGGAGCGCNTTGANGCCTANGGTGAAAAAGGAAATATCTTCCCATAAAAACTAGACAGAAGCANTCTCAGAAACTTGTTGGNGATGTGTGTNCTCAACTAACAGAGTTGAACTTTNCCATTGATAGAGAGCAGTTTTGAAACACTCTTTTTNTGGAATCTGCAAGTGGATATTTGGNTAGCTTNGAGGATTTCGTTGGAANCGGGANTACATATAAAAAGTAGACAGCAGCATTCTCAGAAACTNCTTTNTGATGTTTGCATTCAAGTCACANAGTTGAACATTCCCTTTCATAGAGCAGGTTTGAAA
>NZ_JANEWJ010000098.1:0-325 GCF_028069755.1 Citrobacter sp. Igbk 16
GCAAAAGAAGTAGGTAGCTTAACCTTCGGGAGGGCGCTTACCACTTTGTGATTCATGACTGGGGTGAAGTCGTAACAAGGTAACCGTAGGGGAACCTGCGGTTGGATCACCTCCTTACCTTAAAGAACCGACCTTTGCAGTGCTCACACAGATTGTCTGATGAAAAGTAAATAGCAAGGCGTCTTGCGATTGAGACTGACACGTCCCCTTCGTCTAGAGGCCCAGGACACCGCCCTTTCACGGCGGTAACAGGGGTTCGAATCCCCTAGGGGACGCCACTTGCTGGTTTGTGTGAGTGAAAGTCGCCGGCCGAAGTATCTCAAAA
>NZ_JANEWJ010000099.1:0-303 GCF_028069755.1 Citrobacter sp. Igbk 16
ACGGGGGAACCGTCTGGCTTCACTCCCCGTTCCTTCATCTGCCGGATTGTGTTTCCGGCCACCCCGCTCTTCCACGGGTACAACGTCTCCTGCGGCCCCGGCTCTTTGACTATTGCATAGCGTTCACCCACACACTGGCTGACGCGAATTTTTGTATGGGTGCCATACGGTAACAGCATTGCCGGACTCAACTGGCTTCCCTGCGGGGCGATGTAATCCAGAACCCCTGCAAGATTGCCTGTCGTTGCTTCTGTCGTTTGCTCTGAAGTCTGCGGTGACGTCCAGTTTGATGCACTCAGACGC
>NZ_JANEWJ010000100.1:0-292 GCF_028069755.1 Citrobacter sp. Igbk 16
CGGCGCATAATGACATGCGTTTTCCAACGGCAAGGAGAGCGCATCGTAGGCCGGATAAGGCATTTATGCCGCCATCCGACGGCGCATAATGACATGCGTTTTCCAACGGCAAGGAGAGCGCATCGTAGGCCGGACAAGGCATTAATGCCGCCATCCGACGGCGCATAATGACATGCGTTTTCCAACGGCAAGGAGAGCGCATCGTAGGCCGGATAAGGCATTTATGCCGCCATCCGACGGCGCATAATGACATGCGTTTTCCAACGGCAAGGAGAGCGCATCGTAGGCCGGA
>NZ_JANEWJ010000101.1:0-289 GCF_028069755.1 Citrobacter sp. Igbk 16
TTACCACTTTGTGATTCATGACTGGGGTGAAGTCGTAACAAGGTAACCGTAGGGGAACCTGCGGTTGGATCACCTCCTTACCTTAAAGAAACGTTCTTTGTAGTGCTCACACAGATTGTCTGATGAATGATGAACTTCTGAATGTACTTTCGAGTGCATTAAGAAGTTTTGCTCTTTAAAAATCTGGATCAAGCTGAAAATTGAAACGACACACTGTTTCATTTCTCCGTAATAAGAAATGAAAAGCGGTGTGTTCGAGTCTCTCAAATTTTCGCAACACGGTGGTGTT
>NZ_JANEWJ010000102.1:0-287 GCF_028069755.1 Citrobacter sp. Igbk 16
TGAGACTATAAGTCTCCTGAAGGAACGTTAAAGACGATGACGTTGATAGGTCGGGTGTGTAAGTGTAGCGATACATTGAGCTAACCGATACTAATGAACCGTGAGGCTTAACCTTACAACGCCGAAGGTGTTTTGGCGAAAGACAGACATCAGTTTCAGCTTGATTACAGATTACATCAGAACGCAAAAAGCGGTCTGATAAACAGAATTTGCCTGGCGGCTGTAGCGCGGTGGTCCCACCTGACCCCATGCCGAACTCAGAAGTGAAACGCCGTAGCGCCGATGGT
>NZ_JANEWJ010000103.1:0-286 GCF_028069755.1 Citrobacter sp. Igbk 16
ACCACTTTGTGATTCATGACTGGGGTGAAGTCGTAACAAGGTAACCGTAGGGGAACCTGCGGTTGGATCACCTCCTTACCTTAAAGAAACGTTCTTTGTAGTGCTCACACAGATTGTCTGATGAAAAGTAAATAGCAAGGCGTCTTGCGATTGAGACTTACACGTCCCCTTCGTCTAGAGGCCCAGGACACCGCCCTTTCACGGCGGTAACAGGGGTTCGAATCCCCTAGGGGACGCCACTTGCTGGTTTGTGTGAGTGAAAGTCGCCGGCCGAAGTATCTCAAAA
>NZ_JANEWJ010000104.1:0-280 GCF_028069755.1 Citrobacter sp. Igbk 16
ACACGTCCCCTTCGTCTAGAGGCCCAGGACACCGCCCTTTCACGGCGGTAACAGGGGTTCGAATCCCCTAGGGGACGCCACTTGCTGGTTTGTGTGAGTGAAAGTCGCCGGCCGAAGTATCTCAAAACAGACTTCCGAGTCTTGTTTGAGATATTTGCTCTTTAAAAATCTGGATCAAGCTGAAAATTGAAACGACACACTGTTTCATTTCTCCGTAATAAGAAATGAAAAGCGGTGTGTTCGAGTCTCTCAAATTTTCGCAACACGGTGGTGTTTTACG
>NZ_JANEWJ010000105.1:0-279 GCF_028069755.1 Citrobacter sp. Igbk 16
GAGGCCGAAAGGCGTAGTCGATGGGAAACAGGTTAATATTCCTGTACTTGGTGTTACTGCGAAGGGGGGACGGAGAAGGCTATGTTAGCCGGGCGACGGTTGTCCCGGTTTAAGCATGTAGGCGGAGGTTCCAGGTAAATCCGGTACCTTATTAACGCTGAGGTGTGATGACGAGGCACTACGGTGCTGAAGTAACAAATGCCCTGCTTCCAGGAAAAGCCTCTAAGCATCAGGTAACACGAAATCGTACCCCAAACCGACACAGGTGGTCAGGTAGAG
>NZ_JANEWJ010000011.1:0-133158 GCF_028069755.1 Citrobacter sp. Igbk 16
ACCTGGTATATAAATGACCATTTACATTATTAAAAATAGCTGTATATACGATAACATCAATCATGAGTTAAAAAGCAAAGATGGGACCCGGGCGATAAAACTTACCCACATGCGGTCTAAGTGTTTAGATTTTATTCTAACTAATGCACAAGAATTGGTGATTAGAAAAAATCAGATTTCAGCTGTACTATGGGAAGAAAGAAGTGAATTTATAAACGATGCAAATTTAACACAACTACTATACCTGGTCAGAAAAGACCTGAAGTTTTTTGGTATTGATAATTTGTTTGTAACAATCCCACGTCAGGGGATCCAGCTTAATGGGGATATAGAAATTAAATGTTTGGAAAACAAACAGCACATTTTCCAGAATCGTTTTATTTATCCTATAACAATAGCTCTGATCGCGCTAATAATTCTATATGCCGTACTGAACTTTTACTTATCATAAAGCAGTAATGCCCATGGATGGGCAATACCACTCACTTAACAAAAATTTGTGCTAACTTATCTTTCAACATTTTCAATACAGGTCCTGCAAACACCCCACCCAGCCCGGACAATATAAGTATCATATGAGTCCCTGCGCCTTTATCAAGGGCAATGCTGGATAGCAAAAAACCAGTAAAACATGAAATAACAACTTGTTTTAGACATCCTTTAATATTTTTCTGCGTTCTCCTTCGAGTTTCTCTCATGAGGTAACTCACAACGCCTCCCCATGCGCTTACGATGATAACCGCAAGTATCGTTTCAAGCTCGATGATACCTCGAACAGTAGGTTCCGAACCAATTATCATTGTCATAAAAATATCCTTATCATTTTATGGATGAATACTTAGACTGCAACATAAAAATCCATTGTCGAAGCACAGCATAGTATTTATTATATTTATATAAAGAAGCATAAATAGGTAATGTTTTAAATAAAAACTCTTCGGGTAGTGTCAGTATTTCAATGTGATATCCCATTGAATGCTTAAAAAAAGAGGCCAATTCAGAAGGTATAATACAGATCATCTCTGTCGTTTCTACTATGTTTACCACCCCTAGCATCGAATCACTACGATAACCTATTTTACGCATCATTTTATTCTCGGTGTTACCTGTTGAATAGCAACACTCATCTATTATATCTGGTGAGAATATATCAGATTGATATACAGCATGCGAAAAGGAATAAAAATGATGTAACGATATTTTATCGAGGACTGACAATGGATTATTTTTACCACAAATACAGACATATTGTCTAAAGGCATCCACAAGATGAACTTCAATATCCATGTCTTGTGGCGGAGAAATGTTAATTAATATATCTCCCATGCCGGAAAATAGCATATCAACCAACTTTGTTTTATCATTTTTACTCACTGCATAATGATTTATTGTATACGCCGCAGTTAACTTACTATCATTAATAAAATGTGACAGATAGTAATGCTCTACGATATCGTTACCTAATACCGTTATGACTGAAGGATTATCATTATCTGTTGAAGGAGAATAGGTATCGTTGATGGTATTCAGGACGTGGCAGTAGACTTTATGAAGTTCTAACCCTTTCTTAGTCGGTGTCAGTCCTTTACGGGTTCGTTCAAAGAGTTTAAACGAATAGATACTCTGTAATCGGCTTAATGACTGGGAAACAGCTGCTGGTGTTATTGATAGCCTGGCAGAAGCTTTGGAAGCGTTTCCTGATTCAACAACAGCGTTAAATATCTTAATTAAATTAAGGTCAAAATCATTTCTTTGAACAAGCATCTTATCCATTATTCCTCCGGGTAAGTCGGGGAACAAAATAGAAGAAAATCTTTATCTTAGGAAATCATTTCTCATCATTTATCCTGCACATTCATTTTTATCGCTAATGAACCAATTTTAGTATTGAATACTAAAATAAAAAAGCCTGGGACTCTGTCGAGGCCCAGGCTTTTTATCAGATGTAATGCAGTAATTAGCGCGTCAGATCGTCAAAGAACTTCTTCACACCGTCGAAGAAGCTTTTGGAGCGCGGGCTGTTTTGCTCGCCCGTTGGACCACCAAAACTGTCCTGCAAATCTTTCAGCAGCTGCTTCTGCTTGTCGTTCAGACCCACTGGGGTTTCAACCACCACACGACACAGCAGATCGCCCTGTGCACCACCGCGAACAGATTTAACGCCTTTACCACGCATACGGAACAGTTTGCCCGTTTGCGTTTCACCCGGAATTTTTAACTTCACACGGCCGTCCAGAGTCGGGACTTCAATCTCGCCACCCAGTGCAGCCATCGCAAAGTTAATCGGCACTTCACAGTACAGGTTATTGCCTTCACGTTCGAAAATTGGGTGCTGTTTCACCTGCACCTGAACGTACAAATCACCTGCCGGTGCGCCATGCTCACCCGCTTCACCTTCACCCGCTAAGCGGATGCGGTCACCAGTATCAACACCAGCCGGGATCTTAACGGACAGCGTTTTGCTTTTCTCTACACGACCATGACCGTGGCATTTGTTGCACGGATCTTTGATCAGCGTACCGCGGCCCTGACAGTGTGGACAGGTCTGCTGTACGGCGAAAAAGCCCTGACGCATCTGCACCTGACCAGAACCATGACAGGTTGGACAAGTCTGCGGCTGAGTGCCTGACTTCGCACCGCTACCGTGGCAAATGTCACACTCTTCCAGCGTAGGAATGCGGATCTCTTTGGTGACGCCACGCACGGCTTCTTCCAGAGTGAGATCCATGTTGTAACGTAAATCAGCACCACGTGAGGCGCGCTGACGACCACGACCGCCGCCAAAAATATCGCCAAACACGTCACCAAAGATATCGCTGAAGTCAGCCCCGCCGCCAAAACCGCCGCCGCCGCCCATACCGCCTTGCTCAAATGCTGCATGGCCGTACTGATCGTAAGCCGCACGTTTTTGCGCATCAGTCAGGATCTCGTAGGCTTCTTTGATCTCTTTGAACTTTGCTTCGGCCTCTTTATCACCCTGGTTGCGGTCCGGGTGAAATTTCATGGCCAGGCGCTTGTAGGCCTTTTTGATTTCACGCTCTTCCGCTGTTTTGGAAACGCCTAAAATCTCGTAATAGTCTTGCTTTGCCATTGTTGTTTTTCAGCCCTTTAACATACAAGCACGGGCGTGGAGAGATCTCTACGCCCGTGCCGATTAATTACCCTGCATCAGGGCGATTACTTTTTGTCTTTCACTTCTTCAAACTCAGCGTCGACAACGTCGTCATCTTTCGCGTTGTTTGCAGAAGCATCAGCGCCTGCTGCACCCGCTTGCTGCTGTGCATGCTGCTGCTGAGCGATTTCCATCAGCTTCTGGGAAACCTGCGCCAGTGCCTGCATTTTCGCTTCGATATCCGCTTTGTCTTCGCCTTTCAGAGAAGTTTCCAACGCGGTCAGTGCAGACTCGATGGCAGTTTTGTCGTCAGCTGGCAGTTTATCGCCGGCTTCTTCAACCTGCTTACGCGTGCTGTGCAGCAGATGGTCGCCCTGGTTGCGAGTCTGAACCAGTTCTTCGAACTTACGGTCAGATTCCGCGTTCGCTTCTGCTTCGCGAACCATTTTCTGGATTTCTTCTTCGTTCAGACCAGAAGAAGCCTTGATGGTGATCTTCTGCTCTTTACCGCTGTTTTTATCTTTCGCGGAAACGTGCAGGATACCGTCGGCATCGATGTCGAAGGTCACTTCGATCTGCGGCATACCGCGCGGTGCCGGGCTGATACCATCCAGGTTAAACTGACCCAGATCTTTGTTATCAGCAGCACGTTTACGTTCACCCTGCAGCACGTGGATGGTTACCGCAGACTGGTTGTCTTCAGCGGTAGAGAACACCTGGCTGTGCTTGGTCGGGATGGTGGTGTTTTTCGCGATCAGTGCGGTCATCACACCACCCATGGTTTCGATACCCAGAGACAGCGGGGTAACGTCCAGCAGCAGTACGTCTTTCACATCACCGGTCAATACACCACCCTGAACAGCAGCACCGATTGCCACAGCTTCATCCGGGTTAACGTCTTTACGTGGTTCTTTACCGAAGAACTCAGCAACTTTCTTCTGAACCATTGGCATACGAGTCTGACCACCGACCAGGATGACATCCTGAACGTCAGAAACAGACAGACCAGCATCCTGCAGAGCAACTTTCAGCGGCTCGATAGAACGGTTCACCAGGTCTTCTACCAGGCTTTCCAGTTTCGCACGGGTCACTTTGATGTTCATGTGTTTCGGACCGGTCGCGTCTGCAGTAATGTACGGCAGGTTCACGTCGGTCTGCTGAGCGGAAGACAGCTCAATCTTTGCTTTCTCAGCGGCTTCTTTCAGGCGCTGCATCGCCAGCGGGTCGTTACGCAGGTCAATGCCCTGATCTTTCTTAAATTCGTCAACCAGGTAGTTGATCATACGGCTGTCGAAGTCTTCGCCACCCAGGTGGGTATCACCGTTGGTTGCCAGAACTTCGAAGGTTTTTTCGCCGTCAACTTCGTCGATTTCGATAATAGAGATATCGAAAGTACCACCACCGAGGTCATAGACCGCAATAGTACGGTTGCCGACTTCTTTATCCAGACCGTAGGCCAGTGCTGCGGCGGTTGGTTCGTTAATGATACGTTTAACTTCCAGACCTGCGATACGGCCGGCGTCTTTGGTTGCCTGACGCTGAGCATCGTTAAAGTATGCAGGAACAGTGATAACGGCTTCAGTTACCGGTTCACCCAGGTAATCTTCAGCGGTTTTCTTCATTTTTTTCAGCACTTCAGCAGAAATCTGCGGCGGTGCCATTTTCTGACCTTTTACATCAATCCATGCATCACCGTTGTCAGCACCGATGATTTTGTACGGCATGATGGCTTCATCACGCTGTACTTCTTCGTCCTGGAAGCGGCGGCCAATCAGGCGTTTAATCGCAAACAGGGTGTTTTGCGGGTTTGTCACTGCCTGACGTTTAGCCGGCTGACCAACCAGAGTTTCACCATCCTGGGTATAAGCAATGATAGAAGGCGTGGTGCGATCGCCCTCGGCGTTCTCCAGCACACGTGCAGTAGTGCCATCCATAATCGCTACACAAGAGTTGGTAGTACCCAGGTCGATACCAATAATTTTACCCATCTAAACGTCTCCACTAAAAATTCGGTCATCATGTGGTTGTGAATCTGTAATAAGGGCGAAACGTGCGGTTTCAACTACCCTGAATCGTTTTTTTTCAGACTCACCACTGCGGTTGTCTACAAGATGGGGTCGTAACCCACGTCATCAAGGGGGGCATGAAAATTTTTTTTAGCGTCGTGGCAATAAAATGAGGGAAAAACGGTTGAAAAGTACAATTGCGAATAATCACCACTCAAAATTTATTCATAAAACCAATAATAAAAAATCAGCCATTCACCAAAAAATTGTAATAAAAAGAAAAGATTACAGGAATGAATCGTTTTTCTGGCAGCGTTAAGATGATGGCAACGAACACATTTTTGAATCCGTCAAAGAGAAACACCATGAAAGCCGCATTAACGCTTCCCACCAGCCTGTTGGCGGGTCTTCTACTGAGCAGCGCCGCGCACGCTAACGATCATAAAGTTCTCGGCATGATTGCGATGCCCAGAAATGAAACCAACGACCTGGCACTAAAAATCCCCGTTTGTCGTGTAGTGAAACGCATCCAGCTTACCGCTGACCGTGGCGATATTCATCTGAACGGTGCATCTGTTTATTTCAAAGCTGCACGCATGTCCAGTCAAAGCCTGAATGTCCCTTCATCCATTAAAGAGGGACAGACCACCAATTGGATCAATATTAATAGCGACAACGACAACAAACGCTGTGTATCCAAAATTACCTTCTCTGGTCAGTCGGTAAACTCGTCTGATATGGCAACGTTGAAAATCATCGGCGACGACTAATCCCTTCTGCATAAGTAGAACTCAGTATGAATGTCACGTATTTGAATGACGACGATCTCGCTTTTCTCCAGCATTGTAGTGAGGAGCAGCTCGCCGACATTACGCGTTTACTTACCCACAACGAAAAAGGGAAAGCCCGTCTGTCGAGCGTTCTGAGTCATAACGAATTGTTTAAATCGATGGAAGGACACCCGGAACAGCACCGCCGCAACTGGCAATTAATCGCTGGCGAGCTTCAACATTACGGCGGTGACAGTATTGCCAACAAATTGCGCGGGCACGGGAAATTATACCGGGCGATTTTGCTGGATGTCTCAAAGCGGCTAAAGCTCAAAGCAGATAAAGAGATGTCTACGTTCGAAATTGAACAATATCTGCTGGAACATTTTTTGCGAAATACCTGGCAAAAAATGGATGCTGAGCATAAGCAAGAATTTCTGCAGGCGGTCGATGCAAAAGTCTCCGAGCTGGAAGAACTGTTGCCGCTATTAATGAAAGACCGCAATCTGGCGAAAGGAGTGTCTCACCTGCTCTCTGGCCAGTTATCCCGGATTCTGCGTACACACGCTGCTGTTAGCGTCATCGGACACGGACTCCTGCGCGGCGCAGGGCTTGGAGGCCCCGTGGGTGCAGCCTTAAACGGGGTAAAAGCCGTGAGTGGAAGTGCCTATCGGGTCACCATTCCGGCCGTGCTGCAAATCGCCTGTCTGCGCCGAATAATCAACACCTCACAAGCGTGATGCTCGTCACAGGGGAAAATAATTCATTTTCCCCTTATTAGATCATAGACAGTCCTCTCTCCCCTGATTATCATGCCGCGCCCCGAAGGCTGTGATCGTTATTCGGGGAAACTATTTCACCATTCAATCAATGATGATTTTGAGGAATTATGGGCAACACTAAGTTGGCTAATCCGGCACCGCTGGGCCTGATGGGCTTTGGCATGACCACCATTCTGCTTAACCTGCACAACGCGGGTTTCTTCGCCTTTGACGTTATTATTCTGGCGATGGGAATTTTCTACGGCGGTATCGCGCAAATTTTTGCCGGCCTGCTGGAATATAAAAAAGGCAATACCTTCGGTTTAACCGCCTTTACCTCCTACGGCTCTTTCTGGCTGACGCTGGTTGCGATCCTGATCATGCCGAAAATGGGCCTGGCAGATGCAACAAATGGTCAGTTCCTGGGCGTATACCTGGGTCTGTGGGGCGTGTTCACTCTGTTCATGTTCTTCGGAACGTTGAAAGCCGCCCGTGCATTACAGTTTGTCTTCCTGAGCCTGACGGTGCTGTTCGCGCTGCTGGCTGTTGGCAACATTGTCGGTAACGAAGCCATTATCCATGTTGCAGGTTGGATTGGCCTGGTGTGTGGCGCAAGCGCCATTTACCTGGCGATGGGTGAAGTACTGAACGAACAGTTTGGTCGTACCATCCTGCCGATTGGTGAAGCGCACTAATCGACGTTATCCCCCCTTACGGGGGGATATTCCTTACAAGCGCTGTAGCTCCCCCTGCACGCTCGCATCACGATGATAAATATCCTGTCGCAGCCAAATCCCCAGACCTAATCCCACCAGCGACAACGCCAGCACATACCAGGCCGGAGCCATTGGCGACACGCTCATTAGCATTGTTACTGCAATCGGCGTCAGACCACCAAAAATGGCATAGGAAACGTTGTAGGAAAAGGAGATGCCGGTAAAGCGCACTTCTGCTGGGAACGCCCGCACCATGACATAAGGTACTGCACCCACAACACCAACACACAACCCCACCAGCCCGTACAACAGGAAGAGATACTCAGGGTGGCTACCGGTCAGGTGATAGAAGAACCAGCTGGAACAGGCCAGCAGCAGGCTACCGATAATAAAGGTTTTGCTGGCACCAACCCTGTCGACAATAAATCCAGCCAGCAGACACCCGATACACAGCATAATGGTGGCGACACTGTTCGCCTGTAACGTCAGCGCGGGGGCAAACCCATACTGTTTCTGCAACCAGACGGGCGACATCAGAATCACCACCACAATCCCGGCTGATAACAACCAGGTCAGCAGCATTGAAATGACCACGGCCTTTTTATGTTTACTGACTATCGACTTCACCGGCAGTTCCTGCGCCAACGCCTTACGTTGCTGCATTTCAAGGAAGATAGGTGTTTCCTGCAGCCAACGACGCAAATACATCGCCACCAGCCCAAACGCCCCGCCCAACAGGAAAGGGATACGCCAGCCGTAGTCATGCACTGCCTGCTGCGTCAGCGTGGTATTCACCAGCGTCGCAACCACCGAACCTAACAAAATCCCCACCGTCAGCCCAGCAGTCAACGTTCCGCATGCGATGCCAATGCGACGTTCCGGTACATGTTCAGCCACAAATACCCACGCCCCCGGAACTTCGCCACCAATGGCTGCGCCTTGCAAAATACGCATCAACAACAGCAACAGCGGAGCCAGAATCCCCATTGAGGCGTAAGTGGGTAGCAAACCCATTGCCAGTGTCGGTATTGCCATCAGCAAAATGCTCAGGGTGAACATTTTCTTGCGCCCGACCAGATCGCCAAAGTGCGCCATGATGATGCCGCCGAGCGGACGCGCCAGATAGCCTGCGGCAAAAATACCGAAGGTTTGCACCTGACGTAGCCATTCCGGGATGTCTGTGGGGAAAAAGAGTTCGCCAACGACGGCGGCAAAGAAGACAAAAATAATGAAATCATAAAACTCCAACGCTCCACCGAGGGCAGCAAGCGTTAGGGTTTTATAATCCTGGCGATTCAGCGGTCGAGAATGTTGTGACATAGCAAACCATGAGTCAGTGGAGTCATTGAACGTTTTGGCGATATGTGTAAATCAAAAATTACTATATCGTAAACAATTCAATACTCCACCGCGTTTGCCATTTATATCACGAATAGACTACTTTCAGGCGTTTGTATCGCGTATTGCGTTTTTAGGGCGAAAAGATGCTACGACAGCGGGCGCAGTTTCCACATACGGCCCATCCAGCAACTGTATACAATACGGTACACTTGCAAAGATACCCGGCACGATAACCTTACCGTCAGCATCTTTTACGCCTTCGAGCGTTTCTTTGATCGATTTCGGCTGCCCAGGCAGATTCAGGATCAGCGCCTGCTTGCGAATGACCCCAACCTGACGGGAAAGGATCGCCGTCGGTACAAAGTGCAAACTAATCTGGCGCATTTGCTCACCAAACCCAGGCATTTGGCGATCGGCAACAGCCAGCGTGGCATCAGGCGTCACATCGCGGCGTGCCGGACCGGTACCACCGGTGGTCAGCACCAGATGGCAGCTCATTTCATCAACCAGTTCGCATAACGTTTGCTCGATGATTGCCTGCTCATCCGGGATTAACCGCGTTTGCAGCTCAAAGGGGGTAGTCAGAGCCGATGCCAGCCACTCTTCAAGAGCAGGGATACCCTTATCCTGGTAAACGCCACTGGAGGCGCGATCGGAAATGGAAACCAGGCCAATGCGTAAAGTGTTCATGATTATTCCGTTTAAACAGTCTCGTTAAACAGAATGATACACTGCGAAGGGAAGGACAGACAGGTTTCAGAAGAGGTAGCGTGACCCATATCAGGGCCACGCCTTAATGATTACAGCAGATCGCCGATCATTTTTTCCAGTTTACCCTGGTCAACAGCAAACTTACGGATACCGTCCGCCAGTTTGTCTACAGCCATCGGATCCTGGTTGTGCTGCCACAGGAACTCAGCTTCAGTGATGCGTGCAGGACGCGCTTTCACTTCGCCAGAGAAGGACAGTTTACGTTCGATAGCGCCTTCGCTTTCCGCCAGCTCTTTCAGCAGTGCCGGAGCAATCGTCAGACGATCGCAGCCCGCCAGCTCAATGATTTCGCCGATGTTACGGAAGCTTGCGCCCATGACGACGGTTTCGTAACCGTGCTGTTTGTAGTACTCGTAGATTTCCGTTACGGAAACCACACCCGGATCTTCTGCCGGTGCGTACTCTTTCTTGTCAGTATTGGCTTTGTACCAGTCAAGAATACGGCCAACGAACGGAGAAATCAGGTATACGCCAGCTTCAGCACATGCACGCGCCTGCGCGAAGGAGAACAGCAGAGTCAGGTTACAGTTGATACCTTCTTTTTCCAGCTGCTCTGCAGCACGGATACCCTGCCAGGTAGAAGCCAGTTTGATCAGAATGCGATCGTTGCTGATGCCAGCATCGTTGTACAGTTTGATCAGACGTTTCGCTTTCGCGATAGATGCCTCGGTGTCGTAGGACAGGCGAGCATCAACTTCAGTAGAGATACGACCCGGGACCAGTTTCAGGATCTCCAGACCGATATTTACCGCCAGTTTGTCCGTCGCGTCGACGATCTGCTGAGCACGATCGTCGCTCTGCTGCTTAGCCCATGCCACAGCGTCATCGATCAGCTTGCGGTATTCTGGGATCTGCGCTGCGTTAAGAATGAGAGAAGGGTTAGTTGTGGCATCCTGAGGCTGATACAGCTTCATTGCCGCGATGTCTCCGGTGTCGGCCACTACTGTGGTGAACTGACGAAGGGAGGTCAATTTGTCCGTCATGATAGCGATTCTCTTTAAACAGCTTGTTAGGGGGATGTAACCGATCTTCCCTGATGATAGCACGACGCACTCTCAGCGCAACCGCCGGGATTGTCCAACTCACTGCTCATTCCCGATTACGCATCTTAAAGCCCCTGATGCGCAATTAAAGGTTATATCCATTGTTATGGTAAACTCCCGCAATCAATCTCCTGACAAGGTATATACTGTTCGATAATTGGTAGCGCTTACATGGGAATATTCGCGCGTACCGGCATCAACAAGAGGGATGTTAATGCCTGATTTTTTCTCGTTTATTAATGAAATACTCTGGGGATCGGTGATGATCTACCTCCTGCTTGGTGCAGGATGTTGGTTCACCTGGCGTACCGGGTTTGTTCAGTTTCGCTACATTCGCCATTTTGGCAAAAGTCTTAAAAACAGCCTCAGCCCACAACCGGGTGGCTTAACCTCGTTTCAAGCATTATGTACCAGTCTCGCTGCTCGTATTGGCAGCGGAAACCTCGCTGGGGTTGCCCTGGCGATCGCCGCGGGTGGCGCAGGGGCCGTCTTCTGGATGTGGGTCTCGTCGATCATTGGCATGGCGACCTCCTTTGCCGAGTGCTCACTCGCGCAACTGTATAAAGAACGCGATAGTAAGGGGCAGTACCGCGGCGGGCCAGCATGGTATATGGCGCGCGGTCTGGGGATGCGCTGGATGGGCGTACTCTTTGCCCTCTTTTTGCTCATCGCATACGGCCTGATTTTTAACAGCGTACAGGCAAACTCTGTCTCCCGCGCATTGGCATTTGCGTTCGACATCCCTCCCCTCGCATCCGGCATCGCTTTGGCGATACTGTCATTCCTGGTGATCATTGGCGGTATTAAAGGTGTCGCCCGTCTGATGCAATGGTTTGTGCCGATCATGGCGCTGCTGTGGGTCGGTTGCAGCATTGCTATCTGTCTTTGGCATATCGGGCAGATCCCCGAGATCATCGTCAACATCGTAAAAAGTGCTTTAGGGTGGCAGGAAGCTGCTGCCGGCGCGGCCGGTTATACGCTGAGTCAGGCCATTGCCAGCGGTTTTCAACGCGGTATGTTCTCTAATGAAGCGGGAATGGGATCAACACCTAACGCAGCAGCTTCAGCTGCCTCCTGGCCACCGCATCCCGCGGCGCAAGGCATTGTGCAAATGATCGGTGTATTAGGTGATACGCTAATTATCTGCACAGCCAGCGCCATGATTATTCTTCTGGCGGGGAATGGCACAACCTATATTCCAATGGAAGGCATCCAGTTGATGCAGAAGGCCATGGTCTCACTGACCGGCGAATGGGGGGCTGGGTTTGTCGCATTTATTGTGATTCTGTTTGCTTTCAGCTCTATCGTGGCTAACTACATTTACGCGGAAAACAACCTGGTCTTTTTACGTCTGGACAATATCCGGGTTATCTGGCTGTTGCGCATTGCTACCGTCAGTACCGTGATCGCAGGCACCTTAGTCAGTTTCCCGCTAGTCTGGCAGCTCGCCGACATCATCATGGCCTGTATGGCGATAACTAACCTGACGGCGATTCTGCTGCTCTCCCCGGTTGTTCATACCCTTGCCAGCGACTATCTGCGTCAGCGCAAACTCGGTGTGCGCCCGGAATTTGATCCGCGCCGTTATCCTGAGATCAGACAACAGCTTGCACCGGATAGCTGGGATGAAACGCCGCGCAGTTAGCGCGGCAATCACAACCATCGATCAATTCTGTCGTTTTTTTTGCTAAAGTCGCAGTAAATCTCCTGCAAGGACTGGATATGCTGATTCTGATTTCACCTGCAAAAACGCTCGACTACCAAAGCCCGCTGGCTACCACACGCCATACGCTGCCTGAACTGCTGGATCACTCCCAACAGTTAATCCACGTGGCGCGTCAACTCTCTGCGCCGCAGATCGGCAAGCTGATGGGAATTAGCGATAAGCTGGCGGATCTGAACGCGACTCGTTTCCATGATTGGCAGCCAGACTTCACACCGGACAATGCGCGTCAGGCCATTCTGGCGTTCAAAGGTGACGTGTACACCGGATTGCAGGCAGAAACCTTCAGCGAAGCGGATTTCGATTTCGCCCAGCAGCACTTACGCATGCTGTCCGGGCTGTATGGCGTTCTGCGCCCACTGGATTTGATGCAACCCTACCGTCTGGAAATGGGCATTCGTCTGGCCAATGCGAAGGGTAAAGACCTCTATCAGTTCTGGGGAGATACTATCACCGATAAGCTTAACGAAGCGTTGGAAGCACAAGGTGATAATGTGGTGATTAACCTCGCCTCAGACGAGTATTTTAAATCCGTGAAGCCGAAAAAACTGAATGCAGAACTGATCAAACCAGTATTCCTTGATGAGAAGAACGGCAAATTCAAAGTCATCAGCTTCTATGCCAAAAAAGCCCGCGGCCTGATGAGTCGCTACATTATTCAACATCGCCTGACGAAGCCTGAGCAACTGACTGCGTTTAACAGCGACGGCTATTTCTTTGATGAAGAGGCATCAGGGAGTGGAGAACTGGTGTTTAAGCGTCACGAGCAATAATGCAGCACATGTCGGATAAGGATGCACCTTATCCGACAGCACAAACTTAGTGGTGCCCGTTCGCTCCCGGACGGTGGTCGTCGCGGCGATCGTCATGTCGATCGTTATGATGATCATCATAGCGATTGTTGTGTGGCTGTGGACGCGGTCCGTGAGGTTGCCAGCGATGATCCCGCCACTCATAGTGTTTTCCCCACCAACCGTGATCGCGCCAGTTCCCGCCATCCCAGTAGTTACCCCGGCTGTCACGATCGCCAATCTGTAATTTAACTGCCGGTACCAGAGTAATTTCAGCCGCCTGCACGGCAAGGGGAGCAACCAGCATCATAGAAAGCGCAAGAAGCACAGGTTTGAATTTTTTCATTGGTGACTCCTTTTTATCATTGCCCTTATCGGGTCGATAAAAGGAGATTACGTGAAGGGAATAAAAGTTATTATTCTCCGCAATCCTAATCTCTAAGTTAGCGCATTTATTGGGAATTTCTCCTTTTTCGCTACCTATTTCCTCCTTATTTTCTCCATAAAAAAAGCCGGGTAAAACCCGACTCAGATTGTTAGCAAGTATCGCCTACCTGTTACCGGATAACAGGTGCCGTCTGCCCGGTAAGCAGAGCGTCACCGGGCACAACAATTAACTGCGGGTCATCATTAACTGACGCAGCGCGGCAAAATCAGCAGGCAGATGGTGAGAGAGCAGCGGTAAATCTGCACGTTCAGCCAGCTCTTTTGGTAGATCCAGCGTGACATTCAGAATCTGTTCAACGCTTTCTTTAAATTTCGCCGGATGTGCGGTGCCAAGGAACAGGCCATATTCGCCCGGATTCAACTGGTCACGCAGTGCACGATACGCCACCGCAGCATGCGGTTCTGAGGTATAACCTTTCTGCTGCAGCTCACGCATGGTGTCCTGCGTTGTTGCATCATCCACAGCGGCATAGCCCAACTCATTCAGGCGCCATATTTTACGGCGGAACAGTTCCTCCACACGCGGCCAGTTGTTTGGCTGGCTAACGTCCATGGCATTCGATAAGGTCGCCTGAGTCGCTTTCGGTGCCCACTCGCCTTCGGCAAGAAAACGTGGAACCGTATCGTTGACGTTGGTAGCCGCAATAAAGCGCTTCACTGGCAAGCCAAGTGATTTCGCCAGCAGACCCGCGGTCAGATCGCCAAAGTTACCGCTGGGAACAGAAATAACCAGTTGGTTACGCGCTTCCTGCGGCAGTTGAGCCACGGCTTCAAAGTAGTAGCAGATTTGCGCCAGCAGGCGGCTGATGTTGATGGAGTTAGCGGAATTCAGACCCAATGCCGCCTTCAGCTCTTCATCATCAAACGCCTGTTTCACCAGTGCCTGGCAGGCATCAAAGTCACCATCAATCGCGACGGTTTCAATATTGCCGCCCAGCGTACAGAACAGTTTCTCCTGCAATGGGCTGATCTTGCCATTTGGGTAGAGGATCACCACACGCACATTTTTCAGGCCATAAAAAGCATGTGCAACCGCCGCCCCGGTGTCTCCGGATGTCGCGGTCAGGATAGTCACCGGTTTGTCACCGCTGATGTGCGTTAGCATTTGCGCCATAAAGCGCCCGCCAAAGTCTTTAAACGCCAGTGTCGGACCATGGAACAGCTCCAGACAGCCGACATCACCTTCGACCTGAGCAACCGGTGCCGGAAATGCAAATGCCGCTCGCACGCGTTCTTCCAGGATCTCTTGTGGGATCTCTGTGCCAATGAATGCGGAAAGGATCTTAGCACTGCGGCTAACGAAATCCTGGTTCAGCATCTCATCCACTTCTGTCAGATTAAATTCCGGCAGATCGTGCGGAAAAAACAATCCCTGATTCTTGCCAAGCCCTTGCGTGACGGCCTGCGCAAAGCTGACCTGTTCGTTGTGATCTTTCAGATTATAGAGTTTCATTAATTATCCCAGTACCCGTGCGCCTGCCGTGTCCAACCGGCAAATATGAACAAAGCCTTCCTGATTTTGCAGGTAATTTTTACCCAGCCAGTCTGCTACGCGCTGTGCCGTATCCGGTTTATCGCATAAGGCGAACAGCGTCGGCCCCGACCCGGAAATACCGCTAGCCAGCGCGCCAATTTCCGCTACCGCCTGACGTGCCTGACTAAAGCCGGGCAGCAAGCGGGTACGGTATGGCTCAGCAATAACATCTTTCATCAGCTTCGCGGCAAGCCCTGGCTGACGGGAATAGCAGGCATGAATAAACCCTGCCAGATGCCGCCCATGGGCAATACAGTCCTGACGACGATACTGTGCAGGTAAAATCGCCCGCGCTTCCGCCGTGGAAACTTTAATGCCTGGATACGCCAGTACCCACAGCCACTCATCAAAGCCTGGCACCTGCTGGCTGATAATGCCGTTTTCTTCGATCATTAACTGCATGCCGCCCAAAAAGCACGGGGCGACATTATCGTAGTGAATACTGCCGGAGATACGCCCTTCCAGTTCGCCCATAATCGCCAACAGCCGCGTATCGTTGAGCGGTTTACCACAAAATTCGTTCATCGCCACCAGTGCGGCCACAACGGAACAGGCGCTGGAGCCTAACCCGGAACCAATCGGCATATTTTTTTCCAGCGTCATCGCCACCGGAACGGTTTTACCCAGTTCCTGACAAAAACGCTCCCAGCACTGGTAGACGATATTTTCCCGCGGCGCTGACGGCAGCTTATTCGCAAAGCGCCCGAGGTTGTTCAGGCTGAACTGGTCAGCCGCCTCAACCGAGACCACGTCACCCAACAGTGAACCATCTACGGGGGTGACCGCCGCGCCAAGCACATCAAACCCGACACTCATATTGGCACTGGAAGCCGGGGCATAAACTCTCACCATGTCAGACTCCTAACTTCCATGAAAGGGTGCGAAGAAGATCGGCAAATACACCTGCCGCCGTAACATCATTACCCGCACCATATCCGCGCAGCACCAGCGGTAATGGCTGATAGTAATGGCTGTAGAACGCCAGCGCATTTTCACCGTTTTTCACTTTGAACAGCGGATCGTTACCATCCACTTCAGCGATTTTCACCCGGCAGACGCCGTTTTCTTCGATATTGCCAACATAGCGCAATACTTTACCCTCATCACGAGCTTTCGCGACGCGAGCGGCAAACTCATCGTCCAGTTGCGACAAATTCGTCATAAACGCGGAAACATCACCAGAATCATCAAATGCTTCTGGCAGCACCGGCTCAATGACAATGTCAGAAAGCTCCAGTTCGCGGCCGGTTTCACGCGCCAAAATCAGGAGTTTACGCGCCACATCCGTACCAGAGAGATCATCACGCGGATCGGGTTCGGTGTAACCCAACTCCCGCGCCAGCGTGGTGGCCTGCGAGAAACTCATCCCTTCATCCAGTTTGCCGAAAATAAACGACAGCGAGCCGGAGAGGATACCGGAGAAACGTTGTAGCTCATCACCCGCGCTAAGCAGGTTTTGCAGGTTCTCAATAACTGGTAATCCTGCGCCAACGTTGGTGTCGTACAGGAATTTACGCCGGGATTTCGCGGCAGCAAAACGCAGCTGATGGTAGTAATCCATCGACGACGTGTTGGCTTTTTTGTTCGGGGTGACCACGTGGAAACCTTCACGCAGGAAATCGGCATATTGGTCTGCCACCGCCTGGCTTGAGGTACAGTCGACGATCACCGGATTAAGCAGATGGTATTCTTTTACCAGACGAATCAAACGGCCGAGGTTGAAAGGCTCTTTCGCGCACTCCAGTTCCGATTGCCAGTTTTCCAGATTCAGACCGTGGACATTCGTCAGCAAGGCCTTCGAGTTCGCCACACCGCACACGCGCAGATCGATATGTTTGCCCTTCAACCAGCTTTGCTGACGCTTGAGCTGCTCAAGCAGTGCGGAGCCTACACCACCGACGCCAATCACAAACACTTCAATCACCTGGTCGGTGTTGAACAGCATCTGATGGGTCACGCGTACGCCAGTGGTCGCGTCGTCGTTGTTGACCACCACCGAAATAGAACGCTCAGAAGACCCCTGGGCGATCGCCACGATATTGATGTTCGCGCGAGCCAGCGCGGCAAAGAATTTCGCCGAGATGCCGCGTAGCGTACGCATGCCGTCACCAACCACTGAGATGATCGCCAGGCGTTCAGTTACAGCCAGTGGCTCCAGCAGCCCTTCTTTCAGCTCGAGGTAGAATTCATCCTGCATCGCCCGCTGCGCCCGTATGCAGTCGCCTTGCGGCACGCAGAAACTGATGCTGTATTCAGAAGAAGACTGCGTGATCAGCACCACTGAGATACCGGCACGAGACATCGCCGCGAAAACGCGAGCCGCCATGCCTACCATGCCTTTCATTCCAGGGCCGGAGACGCTAAACATCGCCATGTTATTGAGGTTAGAAATACCTTTTACCGGCAAATCGTCCTCATCGCTACTGGCACCGATCAGTGTACCTGGCGCTTGTGGGTTTCCGGTGTTTTTAATCAGGCAAGGGATTTGGAACTGAGCAATCGGGGTAATGGTTCGCGGGTGTAATACTTTGGCGCCAAAGTAAGAAAGCTCCATCGCTTCCTGATAAGACATCGACTTTAACAGCCTGGCATCAGGAACCTGGCGCGGGTCGCAGGTATATACACCGTCAACATCGGTCCAGATCTCACAACAGTCCGCGCGTAAACAGGCAGCCAGCACAGCGGCAGAGTAGTCAGAGCCATTGCGCCCCAACACCACCAGCTCACCTTTTTCATTCCCGGCAGTGAAGCCTGCCATCAAAATCATATGATCTGCTGGAATACGGCTGGCTGCGATGCGACGCGTAGATTCGGTGATATCAACGGTAGATTCGAGGTAATGACCTACCGCCAGTAGTTTCTCAACCGGATCGATAACGGTAACGTGATGCCCACGCGCTTCCAGCAGGCCTGCCATGATAGCGATCGACATTTTTTCGCCACGGCAAATAAGCGCAGCGTTAATGCTGTCCGGGCACTGTCCCAGCAGGCTGATACCGTGCAGGACATGTTTAATTTGGGCAAATTCTTGTTCAACGAAGGCTTTAAGCTGCGTTAGCGGGAAACCCGGCTGCGCGGCTGCGAGGCCAACCAAAAGCTCTGAGAAAATACGTTCGGCGTCACTGATATTGGCTAAAGCGTCCTGACCACCGATGGTCTTCTCAATCATCGCCACCAGATGGTTCGTAATTTTTGCGGGGGCAGAAAGAACAGTCGCGACCTGCCCCTGCCTGGCATTGCTTTCCAGAATATCGGCAACTCGCAGAAAGCGCTCTGCATTTGCCACTGATGTACCGCCGAACTTCAACACTCGCATGGTTTACCTCGTTGCCTTTGGTCGAAAAAAAAGCCCGCACTGTTTAGGTGCGGGCTTTTTCTTGTGTTTCCTGTACGCGTCAGCCCGCACCGTTACCTGTGGTAATGGTGATGGTTGTTGTAATGGTGATGCTGATGCGTTTCATGATGTTGTGTGCTCTGTAATTATGTACCCAAAATCATTCGCGTTGCCGGTAAGCAAATGCAGCTAACGTACATGCAACTCGAAGTATGACGGGTAATCTGTCTGTGCTGTATTCTTTTAGGGTTAAAGTATCTGCTGACCTAAGTCAATAAATTTTTAAATTGATCACATTCCGAAACTTGTTCACGAGCGACTGCTTGCCCTTTTATTTTCAACCAATACAGTATGCGCGCCCTACTTGAAGTCAGAATCAAACACTAAAAAACAAACTAAAGAAGACATTTTATTTTGTAATATTTTTTTCGATATCATGTAAAAAACGGTGCAACATTGCTGTATCTCGCTGTCCTAATAACCCCATCCGCTGCTGTAGCCAATCCGTGAGCTTGATATCATCCGCAACGTCCAGCGTGGCTAATAATTGCAAAACCCGGACACGTAACGCCTGCAACTGAAGCTCATCCGTCACTTCAATGTTTTTTGCCGGTTGTTGTATTAAACCTGCTAATTGATAGCAATACACCATCACCGCCTGCCCCAAATTCAGTGACGGATAGTCAGCCACCATCGGCACGCCGGTTAGCACATCCGCTAGCGCTAATTCTTCGTTTGTCAGCCCCGAATCTTCACGACCGAACACCAACGCGGCGTGATCCATCCACGTTGATTTTTCCTGCAACAAGGGAACCAGCTCGACCGGGGTAGCGTAATAATGGAACTTCGCGCGGCTACGAGCCGTGGTGGCGATGGTAAAATCAACGTCGTGCAACGCATCGGCTAACGTTGGAAAAACGTTAATATTATCAATAATGTCACCTGAACCATGTGCCACCCATCGCGTCGCAGGCTCCAGATGAGCCTCGCTATCAACGATCCGCAATTGCGTGAATCCCATGGTTTTCATAGCACGCGCTGCCGCGCCAATATTTTCGGCTCTGGCTGGAGCAACCAGAATAATTGTTAAACGCATTTTGATACTCTTTTTGACCGGCCTGCAGATAATTATGTGATGTGCATCAACATATTACGCAGCGCGAATTTACATATTTTTAACAGAAATCACTGAAAAAGCATTTCACATTCAGTAAAAAATGCTAAACTATTTCCTGCCTGTACTATTGCTTTTTATGTTAACAGAAGTTGCATATCCTTCTGTTTATCCATGATAATTTAATTTAGAATGGTTCTCATAGATTGGATTCATTACATTTATTAATTAGCGCGTGCAACTAGTTGTAATATTGCAATTTTGTGATGAAAGCTATCATTTAGATACGTTGATTTCATCAAACTGTTAACGTGCTACAATTGAACTTGATATATGTCAACGAAGCGTAGTTTTATTGGGTGTCCGGTACGTCTTAGCCTGTTATGTTGCTGTTAAAATGGTTAGGATGACAGCCGTTTTTGACACTGTCGGGTCCAGAGGGAAAGTGCCCACGACCAAGCTAATGATGTTGTTGACGTTGATGGAAAGTGCATCAAGAACGCAATTACGTACTTTAGTCATGTTACGCCGATCATGTTAATTTACGACATGCATCAGGCAGGTCAGGGACTTTTGTACTTCCTGTTTCGATTTAGTTGGCAATTTAGGTAGCAAACATGCAGACCCCGCACATTCTTATCGTTGAAGACGAGTTAGTAACACGTAACACGTTGAAAAGCATTTTCGAAGCGGAAGGCTATGATGTATTCGAGGCGACAGATGGCGCGGAAATGCATCAGATCCTCTCTGAATATGACATCAACCTTGTGATTATGGATATCAATCTGCCAGGTAAAAATGGTCTTCTGTTAGCGCGTGAACTCCGCGAACAAGCTAACGTTGCACTGATGTTCCTGACGGGCCGTGATAACGAAGTCGATAAAATTCTCGGCCTCGAAATCGGCGCTGACGATTACATCACCAAGCCGTTTAACCCACGCGAACTGACTATCCGTGCTCGTAACCTGCTGTCCCGTACCATGAATCTGGGCACAGTGAGCGAAGAGCGTCGTAGCGTCGAAAGCTACAAGTTCAATGGTTGGGAGTTGGACATCAACAGCCGCTCTCTGATTGGCCCTGACGGCGAGCAGTATAAACTGCCACGTAGCGAATTCCGTGCCATGCTTCACTTCTGTGAGAATCCGGGCAAGATCCAGTCTCGCGCAGAACTGTTGAAAAAAATGACCGGTCGCGAACTGAAGCCGCATGACCGTACCGTTGACGTAACAATCCGCCGTATTCGTAAGCACTTCGAATCCACGCCGGATACACCAGAAATCATCGCTACCATTCACGGTGAAGGCTACCGTTTCTGCGGCGACCTGCAGGATTAATATCATCCTGACTGGTATAAAAACGGCGCTTTATGCGCCGTTTTTCATTTCACTACGCCCCTATTTCCACAGCCGTAATTCATCGTCCTCAGTTGCGTTCTCCGTTTTGGGCTTTGGCTGTGCAAGTGCGTGCCAGTCAAGATGACGCGTCAGGAACATAACCCCACAAAGCGCCAGTAACAGTACACCCGTTCCCAGCAATAAAGCGCTATCCTGCGAACGCAACAGTGCCCACATCACGCCATTCAGTCCCAGTAATGCTGCGGTAAAAAACAGACTGTTACGCCATCCCTGTAGTATCGCCTGTAAATACACGCCGTTCATCAGTGCGCCAACCAGGCTGGCGACAATCCATGCGGCAGTAAAACCAACGTGCTCCGACAGCGCCAACAACAGCAAATAGAACATCACCAAAGATAATCCCACCAACAGATATTGCATCGGGTGCAGTCGAAGGCTGGTCATACTTTCGAGCACAAAGAAAGACATAAAAGTTAGCGTAATCAATAAAATGGCATACTTTGTCGCTCTGTCTGTCAATTGATACTGATCCGCAGGCGTAGCCACAGCGACGCTAAATGCGGGCATACCCTGCCAGCCAATCTTCTCATCGCCAAAGCGCTCTCCCAGATTATTCGCGAACCAGCTACTTTGCCATTGCGCCTTAAATCCTGACTCACTGACTTCACGCTTAGCCGGAAGAAAATCACCGAGGAAGTTAGGATGTGGCCAGTTGCTGGTCACGGTCATTTCGCTATTACGACCAACCGGGACGACAGAAAAATCACCTGTTCCACTCAGATTAAGCGACAACACGACACTGAGACTTTTTTCCGCCCAGCCGGCGTCCGGTAGCGGAATGTGGATCCCCTGAGCACGACCATCCAATCCTGTACCAGGTTCGACCGCCAGCGATGTTCCATTAATCTGCGAAGCCTTCACGACGCCAATACCGCGCGCATCGCCCACCCCAACCACCACAAAAGGTGTGCCGATGGTGATATTGGGATGGTTCAGTTCACTGAGGCGTTCAGCATTAAACTCGGCCTTCACCGACAAATCGTTGTGCCAGACCTGTCCTTCATAAATACCTATCTTACGGGCTTCAACATTCTGGTTACCCTCAACAACCAGCGATTCCGGCAACCAGAAGTGGATGTAGCTACGCTTTCGCTGGATCTGTTTGTCACCTTCCAGCTCGGTATACAGTTCCGTCACCGGGACGGCAATCAGCGGGCCTACCACCTTTTGCGGTCCGCTGGTGCTCTGTCGGATAGCATCTTCTACCTCACTACGATAGTCCGACCGCTCAACAATTATCTGCCTGACCATCGTCAGTGGAATTAACAGCAGCAGCATAGCGCCACCTAAGGTAACTATTTTCCAAAACAGGGGTGATTTAAACATAGCGTTCTCCTTTGCGATGTCAGCAAGGTAGAACAGCTATGTGCGGGGAATTTGAAGTTATGTGAAGTGACGGTGAAGTGTAAACGAGGCCTGCACCCCGCCTTCTGACCGGTTGCACAACTCCACGTCACCTCGATGCAATCGCGCAACCTCACTGACAAACGCCAGCCCCAGCCCACTGCTTTTATGCCCATTCTCGCGGGGCAGCGAATAGAAGCGCTCAAAAATACGCGGCAACGCAAAGTCAGGTATGCCACTGCCGTTATCACTGACCTGTATTGTGACGCGGTCCTCCTGCGAATGCGCGCTCAATACAATTGTCCCGTTCTCCGGCGTAAAATCGATAGCGTTATCCAGCAGATTACCCAGCGCCTGCTCCAGCAGTGCGGCATCGGCGTCAACCGTCAGCGATGAAGGTACGACGGTAAGCGTGATATTTTTTGCGGCCAGTTGCACGCTACGCACCTCTTTGAGCTGGGAAAATAGAGTATCTACTACCACCGGCGTCAACGTAATATCCTGCCGGTTCTCCAGTCTGGCCTGGCGTAACAGCGTTTCGACCAGCACCTGCATGCGCGCATTCTGCGTCAAAATATTATCGGTAAATCGCACGACCACACCGGGCGGCGGGCCTTCGCGCAAAATTTCTGCCGCGCCGCGAATCGCCGCCAGCGGGCTTTTGAGCTCATGCGTCAACGCATAGACGTACTGCTCAATGTAATTCTTGCCCTCCAGCTTCAGGCGCATACTTTCCAGCGCCTGCGCCAGCTTGCGTAGCTCACTGCTACCAAGATCCGGAAGCGCAACGGGGCGATTCTCAGTGACAGAATCAGCATAGCGTGCCAGCCGCGCGATAGACCGGTTTATCCACCATACCATTCCTGCGCCAATCATTAAGGCGATCCCCAGTAACACGGCGCTGGCCCACAGTATTCGCCGCTCGCTACGCTGAATAACAGGAGCCATTGCCGCATTTGGTTTGCCGACACTGAGCACACCAATAATACGTCCGCGGTCAACAATCGGTGCGGCAACATACATCACCGAACTTTCCGGATCGGCCGGGTTCTGTGGCGTACTTCGTGCGCCATACTGCCCACGCAGCGTTAACCATACGTCGTTCCAGCGAGAATAATCTTCGCCTACGGCTTTGTTGGCGGAATCAAACACCACCTTGCCCTGCGCGTCCGTCATGTAGACGTGATACTCATTGCGCACTTTGTTAATACCACTGATATTGGCGCGAAAAGGACGATCGTGCAGTTGCGAAAATGCCTGTGCCAGCCTGCCGTGGGAGGGAGAGCCAGAAAGCAAATCATCACGCGCCAGCGCGGCCAGCAGCGTAGCGGTATCAATCAACGTACCTTCCGTCGCACGACGAACGCCGGGCTTAATCTCCTGTACAAAGATGGACAGAACGAACCAGGCGGCAACGGCGACAATCAGAAAGTAGCCCAGCAGCAAACGCATGCCAATGCGCATCAGGTGCTCCTCAGGCTGTATCCCATACCACGATGTGTATTAATCGGTGAGCACTCCGGGTTGATGGCCCGCAGTTTGGCACGCAGCGTTTTAATGTGCGTGTCTACCGTTCGGTCAAAAGTATCCTGGGCATCGGCCCAGACTAAATCCATTAACTGTTGGCGTGAGTAGACGCGTCCCGGCGACAGCAGTAATGTTTTCAGCAACAAGAATTCATAGCGTGTCAGATTTAACGGCATACCAAACCAGGTAATCTGTGCGGCAAGCTCATTGAGTTCAAAATCACCGCACCGCGTCGCCGGTGGAGGCGTGGAGAATTTTTTCACCCGTCGCAGCAACGTACGCACGCGGGCGCACACCTCACGCGGAGAGAAGGGTTTCGCCACATAATCATCCGCACCGATTTCCAGCCCCAGCAGGCGATCGACTTCATCGCTACGCGCAGTCAGAAAGAGGATTGGCAATGCCGGGTGACGTTCCAGTAATCGCCGGCACAGTTCAAAGCCGCTGATATCCGGGAGTCCGACATCCAGAATGATCGCATCCGGACATCTTTGGCGTGATTTTTCCAGCACGGGCAATCCACGCTCAAAGGCTTCAACGCTAAAACCTTCCTGCTGCAGCATGTAGATAAGCGTATCCGCAATCCCCTGCTCGTCCTCAACCAACCAGATCAGCGCCTGTTGCATTTTGCCTACCTGTTATCGCTGCCACGGCATGATGGGTACCGCGCTGATAGCATTTTTGGGCGATCCATCAACCACCTTATCTGAATAGGCCAGATAGGCCAGCGTGTTGCGTTTCGCATCATAAAAACGCACGACCTGTAAGGATTTAAACACCAGAGACGTACGTTTCTTAAAGACCACCTCGCCCTGGGCTTTGCCGTTTTTAATTCTGTCGCTCAGCTCCACCGGCCCCACTTGCTGACAGGAGATAGCCGCGTCGGAAGTATCTTCAGCCAAACCGAGCCCACCTTTAATGCCACCCGTTTTGGCGCGGCTAACGTAGCAGGTCACATTAGTGACATCAGGATCATCAAATGCCTCGACCACAATTTTATGATCCGGTCCAAACATTTTGAACACGGTATCGACAGATCCAATCTGCTCCGCATGGGCAACCTGCGCCATCATCAGCAGAATTGAGGAAATGACTAAGCTCTTATATTTCATATTGTTACCATTCTTAAATGTTACTCTGTGTAATTATTCGACATTCTAGGATAAAACGTATACAGATCACAGGATTACAATAATCACGCTTTCGTATGTGCGAAAAAAGCACTTATGAGCAAAAAAAACACTGAATGCTAAAACAGCAAAAAATGCTATTATCCTCATACCTGACGTCAGGTACTCGTTGTTGAAAGGATGAGGATATTTTATGGATCAGGCTGGCATTATTCGCGACCTCTTAATCTGGCTGGAAGGCCATCTGGATCAGCCTTTGTCGCTTGACAATGTGGCGGCAAAAGCAGGCTATTCCAAGTGGCATCTGCAGAGAATGTTCAAGGACGTGACGGGCCACGCTATTGGCGCTTATATCCGTGCTCGTCGTTTATCGAAGTCCGCAGTGGCGCTACGCCTGACTGCGCGTCCAATACTGGACATCGCCCTGCAGTATCGCTTCGATTCCCAACAGACGTTTACCCGCGCGTTCAAAAAGCAATTTTCCCAGACGCCTGCGCTGTATCGTCGTTCACCGGAATGGAGCGCTTTCGGTATTCGCCCTCCGATGCGCCTCGGGGAATTTGCCATGCCAGCGCATGAATTCGTCACGCTGGAAGATACACCACTGCTGGGTACCACGCAGAGTTATTCCTGCTCACTTGAGCAGATTTCAGATTTCCGTCATGAAATGCGGATCCAGTTCTGGCGCGACTTCCTTGCTCAGGCTCCTGCGATCCCGCAGGTTCTGTACGGACTCAATGAAACGCGTCCCAGCATTGAGAAAGATGACGAACAGGAAGTGTTTTATACCACCGCGCTCACACCAGAGCAGGCCAACGGATACGTGCAGTCGGCGCAACCCATCCTGTTACAGGGCGGCGAGTATGTGATGTTTACCTATGAGGGTCTGGGGACGGGCGTGCAGGAGTTTATCCTGACGGTGTACGGCACCTGCATGCCAATGCTGAACCTGACTCGCCGTAAAGGGCAGGATATAGAGCGATACTACCCGGCAGAAGATGCCAAAGCGGGAGATCGCCCTATTAACCTGCGCTGCGAATTCCTGATTCCTATCCGCCGTTAACGCTGTAGTTCATCCAACGCAGGGGCATCCAGATGCGAGATGTCCCCTGCCGTTTCAACCACCCAGCCCGGTGCCAGCCATAAACTTTCCTGGTAATCGACACGAGAAATGGAGCAGTTGCGCAGACGCAAACGACGCTCAGCCCATGCAGGCAATCCCAGAATAGTGCTCACCAGGCAGCCCAGCGCAATACCATGGCTCACCAGCAATGGACGACTCCCCGGCGGCAGTTCCAGGCAGGATGCCAGCGCCGCGTTGACACGATCGCTCAGTTCCTGCATCGATTCCCCTTCCGGAATACGACCATCCACCGTACCGTTCACCAACTGACGACGCCAGCCCTCTTCTTCCGGGGTCAGTGTATCGATATGGCGTTTTTCCAGCACGCCCATATTGAGTTCACGCAGGCGCGCATCATAAGTGATCTCACAGCCACACGCCTGAGCGATAATTTCTGCAGTGCGTCGTGTACGACCTAAATCGCTACTGATAACGTGCGTAATGCCAAACGAGCGGGCGCGTTCACCAACCTGCATGGCTTGCTGCTCACCTTTAGCGGTCAGTGGGCTGTCTGACTGGCCTTGAATACGTCGCTCGGCGTTCCACTGCGTTTCACCATGGCGAACAAGGTATACCTGTAACATGCTTTTTTTCCGTTATATACTCGTCGTACTTTGAGTAGACTCTGCGATGAATTTTCAAACTGAGCTTAATTATGCACAAGGTTATCTCTGCGACCACCAATCCTGCCAAAATTCAGGCAATTCTGCGGGCATTTGAAGAGATTTTCGGGGAAGGATCCTGCCATATTGAACCCATCGCCGTCGAGAGTGGCGTGCCGGAACAGCCTTTTGGAAACCAGGAAACGCGCACTGGCGCACGAAATCGCGTTGATAACGCGCGCCGCCTGCACCCGCAGGCTGATTTCTGGGTCGCTATTGAAGCGGGAATTGACGATGACGCCACCTTCAGTTGGGTGGTAATTGATAACGGTATCCAGCGTGGCGAAGCCCGTTCTGCTACGCTGCCATTGCCTGCCATCATTCTCGACAGAGTACGCCTGGGTGAAGCGCTTGGTCCGGTGATGTCGGATTACACGGGTATTGATGAGATTGGCCGTAAAGAGGGCGCAATCGGCGTCTTTACCGCGGGCAAGCTGACGCGTTCGAGCGTCTATCACCAGGCAGTGATTCTGGCGTTAAGCCCATTTCATAACGCGGTGTATTTATAGCATTGCGCCGGATGTTCGACCGTAGGCCGGATAAGGCAAAACCGCATCCGGCACTTCAATTTTTCCCGAGCAACACCTGCTCCAGCCACTGGCGTAACTCTACGGGTGCCGACTTGAGACTGTTGGAACCACGCGTAATGGTGGCAATCCCGGCCCCAAGTTCGTTTTTTAGCTCGCGCTGGCTCATCTCACCACGCAACAACTCTTCAATGATGCGCACGCGCGTTCCCAGCGCTTCGCGCTCATCCGGCGTTAACATCAAATTGAGCAGTGGCTGATGTAAATCTTGCTCGTAAGCCTGTTTAAGCAGGTCGACAAAACGTAACCACTCCTGGTGACGCTGTTCTGCCATCGCTGCTGAATAGGGTGATTGCTGGGTCATAAAATGTCGCCATCGTTGCGGGGGGAAGCGTGCTTGCTTCCCCCTTTTGTACTCTTTAACGAGTACGATAGCATAACACACTCAACGCGATCAGTAACGACGTTGCCATTCTGCGTCGCTCATCAACGTCGGTTTATCCCCGAGGAAATAACGGTAGTAAGCATCGTATGCCAGCACGTTCTTCACATATCCTCGCGTTTCCGAGAACGGAATACTTTCGACAAACGCCACGACATCAATACGACCTGCGCTATTGCCAAGCCAGGTACGAACGCGTCCCGGGCCGGCGTTATACGCCGCAGAAGCAAAGATACGGTTGTTGCCAAATTGCTGGTACACGTACTGCAAATAGCTGGTACCGATGTTGATATTGGTATCAGGATCTAACAACTGATTTGGGTTGCTGTAACCTGGAATCGAGAACATTTTCACCGTATGCGTCGCCGTGCCCGGCATAATCTGCATCAGCCCACTGGCACCTACCGGCGATTTTACTTTCGGGTTCCAGGCGCTTTCCTGACGTGCAATGGCCATCGCATAACTCTGTGGAATATCTTTTCCGCGGGTGTAGCGGGTAAACAGATCCTGGTAAGCCAGCGGGAAGCGCTCTTCCAGATGATCCCACAGCTTACCGGCGATCGTCGCCTGAACGCTCAGATCCCACCAGTGGTTATTAAACGCATAACGCGCCAATTGTGCCTGCTCAGACTTGGCGCGGCTGGTGACCAGGTTCGCCCACTCACTGCGTGCGGTATTGTCCAGGTTCCAGTACATCAGTTCACGAACACGCGCCATTTCCGGCCCCTGAGTCAGGGCAGAGTCAACATTCGCTGGCGCTTTATCCACTTTCAACGCGTACTCTTCTCCCAGCCTTTGCGCGGCCACCATCGGGTAGAAACCGCGCTGCTGCATGAGCTGATGCAGGATCTCTTTCGCTTCATCATTGCGTCCCCGCTCCAGCAGCAGATCCGCCTGCCAGTAGCGCCACTCATCTTTTTCTTTCGCCTCCATCGGCAGGCGGGCCAGCCAGGTGTTCAGCCCGCGACGGTCCCCGGTCCCCAGCGCCATGCGCACACGACGTTCCACAAGCGTGGTGGATTGTGAGCGCATAATCGCATCATCGCGCCATTTCGCCTGCTCATCGGTCACATCATTGCCCATCAGGCGCCAGGCAACGATATCACGCAGCTCCTGAATTTGATCGTCATTAAGCTGTTGTGCTTGCGCCAATGAAGGGATCATCAAACGCGCATTTTCCGCATCCTGACGGGCTACGCTGGCAAAAGCCACCGCCGCCATCTGTCGGGTGAAATCCGTCGCACCGGTGGTGCGAGCAAAGGTCATCACCGAATTTGGATCGTTGGCCAGAGAGATGATCGCCGAAGCGATAGTTTGGTATTGCGCAGGCATCTGTCCAGCCAACGCGGTCACCAAACCGGTATTCCCCGCTTTCATCGCCAGACGGATACGTTCCAGATATGCCAGCGGGTCCTGAGTGCCGGAAGCGCGCCATACGCCGAATAATTTGTCACACGCATTCGGCTGGCTTTTGCCGGTTAACCACAACTCTTTTGCGCCCTGCCAGGCCTCTTCGATTTGCCCGGTGCTCCATTTCGCATAGTAGTAGTTACATTGCGCCTCAGTAGTGCCAGGCTTATCCGGGCTAAATGCCAGCAGCCCGCGCCAGTCTTCCCGACGCGCCAGTTCGTTCACAAAACGCGATTGCAGAGTACGTGCCGGTGGGAGCGTCGGGTTAGCGCGCACAAAGTTCGTTACGGTGATGGTAGGCTGATTCATCAAGTCGTCAGTGATCTGGCGATATTCCAGATAGGGGTACAGAGGATAGTTCTTCAGGCCGGGCATCATCTGCTCTACGACGTCCATTTGTCGGTTATCCCAGGCCTGCTTAATTTGCGCATAGCGATTGCGCTGCTCATCCAGGGAATCGGCTCGCGCCACTTGACTGACCGTCAGCAGACATACGCTGGCAGCCAGCAGGCGCCAGGTAAATTGTTTGGCTTTGTCCACAAGCTCTTCCTCTTGTCGTTTACGTCTGTGCAGCATCATGCCGCTTAATTAGTTCATGCTAACCAGACATTGCAGAATGTGCCACGTCACGGACACTTTTTTACTTTTGTTGCGAGTGAGATCTGCTGGCTGGGATTGGGCAATGAAAAAGGCTACACTTCGCCTTTGATAACTATTTACCAATAATTAGCCCTAAATAATTCAAGTTGCAGCAAGGCAGCGAGGGAGTGAATCCCCTGAGCGTACAAAAGTACGTGACTGGGGTGAACGCACACAGCCAACGCATCTGCGGCTTGAAGTATGACGGGATAAACATAGAGGCGAGTCCAACGTGGCCCAATTCGTTTATACCATGCATCGTGTCGGCAAAGTCGTTCCGCCGAAACGTCATATTCTTAAAAACATCTCTCTGAGCTTCTTCCCAGGCGCAAAAATCGGGGTGCTCGGTCTGAACGGTGCGGGTAAATCTACCCTGCTGCGTATCATGGCCGGCATTGATACCGATATCGAAGGTGAAGCACGTCCGCAGCCGGGTATCAAGATCGGTTACCTGCCACAGGAACCGAAGCTGAACCCGGAACACACTGTTCGAGAATCCGTTGAAGAAGCGGTTGCCGAAGTGGTTAACGCACTGAAAGGCCTGGATGAAGTGTATGCGAAATACGCAGAGCCAGACGCAGATTTCGATAAACTTGCTGCGCAACAGGGCAAGTTTGAAGAGATTATTCAGGCGCATGACGGTCATAATCTGAATGTGCAGCTCGAACGTGCCGCCGATGCCCTGCGTCTGCCGGACTGGGATGCCAAAATTGAGAAGCTCTCCGGTGGTGAACGTCGCCGCGTCGCACTGTGCCGCCTGCTGCTGGAAAAACCAGACATGCTGCTGCTCGACGAACCGACGAACCACCTGGATGCCGAATCCGTCGCGTGGCTGGAACGCTTCCTGCACGACTTTGAAGGGACCGTTGTGGCGATTACCCACGACCGTTACTTCCTTGATAATGTTGCCGGATGGATTCTGGAGCTTGACCGTGGTGAAGGTATTCCGTGGGAAGGTAACTACTCCTCATGGCTGGAACAAAAAGATCAGCGTCTGGCGCAGGAAGCTTCTCAGGAAGCCGCTCGTCGTAAATCTATCGAGAAAGAGCTGGAGTGGGTGCGTCAGGGCGCGAAAGGCCGTCAGTCTAAGGGCAAAGCCCGTCTGGCACGCTTTGAAGAACTCAACAATACCGAATACCAGAAACGTAACGAAACCAACGAACTGTTTATCCCACCTGGACCACGTCTGGGCGATAAAGTCGTTGAAGTCACTAATCTGCGTAAATCCTACGGCGATCGCGTGCTGATCGACGATCTGAGCTTCTCTGTACCGAAAGGGGCTATCGTCGGCATCATCGGTCCGAACGGCGCGGGTAAATCGACCCTGTTCCGTATGATGTCCGGTCAGGAACAGCCTGACAGCGGCACCATTGAACTGGGTGAAACCGTGAAGCTGGCGTCTGTTGACCAGTTCCGTGATGCCATGGACAACAGCAAAACCGTGTGGGAAGAAGTCTCTGGCGGGCTGGATATTATGCGTATCGGCAACACCGAAATGCCAAGCCGTGCCTACGTAGGCCGCTTCAACTTTAAAGGTGTTGATCAGGGTAAACGCGTAGGCGAACTGTCCGGCGGTGAGCGTGGTCGTCTGCACCTGGCGAAACTGCTGCAGGTTGGCGGTAATATGCTGCTGCTCGATGAACCGACAAACGACCTGGATATCGAAACCCTGCGCGCGCTGGAAAACGCCCTGCTGGAATTCCCAGGCTGTGCGATGGTTATCTCGCACGACCGTTGGTTCCTTGACCGTATCGCCACCCACATTCTGGATTACCAGGATGAAGGTAAAGTCGAGTTCTTTGAAGGTAACTTTACCGAATACGAAGAGTACAAAAAACGCACGCTGGGCGCTGATGCGCTGGAGCCGAAGCGTATTAAGTATAAGCGTATTTCTAAGTAATTACCGTTAAGCGCCGGATGGCGGCGTTCCGCCTTATCCGGCCTACGAGATTAGTACGATTTGTAAGCCGAATAAGCGCAGGTCATCCTGCCTATGAGGTTGGTGCGACTTGTAGGCCGGATAAGCACGCCCCCCCGCCTACGAGGTTAGTGCGACTTGTAAGCCGAATAAGCGCAGCGCCACCCCACCTACGAGATAAGTACGACTTGTAAGCCGAATACGCGCAGGTCATCCTGCCAATGAGGTTAGTGCGACTTGTAGGCCGGATAAGCGCAGCGCATCCGGCATTAAAACCTACCTCTGCTCACCCATCAGTTCTTTCACCAGCTCCACGCAGCGCAGGAACCGGCCATCATAGTCAGGCTCTTCCACGTGGACAAAATCGATATTGTTTTCCTGTAGCATCTCCACCAGCAGAGACTGAAATGCCTTACGGTCAACCGAACTCCCAAGGCTGCGTAATCCATCCGCCACCCACGGAGTATTGTTTTCCAGCAGGATCACCAGGTCAAAGCGGTATTCGTCAATCAATGCCTGCACAAACGGATGCTCACGCCCTTCGTACTTTTTACAGAATGCCTGAGTGGTCACAAAGTCAGTGTCGATAAATGCCACTTTATTGGCATATTTCACTGCGAAATCAATGTACTGTGCCTGTCCCAGCGCAATCTTATCGTAGTCCGAGTACTGCAACGCCATCTCGTCGCCCCCCAAATGGGAAAAGACGTAATCACGGCCATATTCCCACGCACTGGTGGTGTTGAAGATATTGGCAAGCTTATTCACCAGCGTCGATTTGCCGCTCGACTCTCCACCGAGGATCGCCACGGTGCGCACGAAAAACGGTTTCACTTCAGTCGGGATATATTCCCAGTAGCGGAATGGGTTTTCTCGAATTTGCCCGCCGCTGATGCTCATAAATGTCCGTTTGGGATCAACCAGTACCGTTTCAATGCCCAGATGCTCAAGATATTGCGGGGCATCAGATTCTTCAGAGGTGTAAATCCAGTTAGGCTGAATCCCCTTCTCCTGCATAAACGTTTTGATGCCATTGCTCCAGACATCCCATCCGTGCGGATAAGGCTCCATGCCTTCCTCATTGAAGGCATGGATACGGATGTTTTTCTGATATTTGAAGGTCTGCAACAGCCAGCGCAGACGATCGGAGACCGTTGGCTGTTGTGACATGGCACTGTCTTCAAACAGGCTGCGATCGCGTGTATCGTCATAGCCCATGATGATATGCAGTTCATCTACCTGGCTACAGGCGCGCTGAATAAGATAGATATGACCGGTATGCAGCGGATAAAACTTGCCAAATACCACACCGATATTTTTCTGCTGACGGGGAAACTCAAGCCCCAAAAAACGGTGCAGCGCCTCCAGTTTTTGCGCACTGGGGCTTTTGATTTTGGCATTCAACAGTTGGCTGAGATATCCCTTGGTCATGCCACTGGCATCCGCCACCTGTTGCAGGGTACAGCCCTTTTGCTTTATGGCGGTTTTGAGATAGTCGAACGATGACACAAGAGCCTCCTGCTGGAAAAATCGCGTAACACTGCCTGATGGCGCTTCGCTTATCAGGCCTACAACATCAATCCGTAGGCCGGATAAGACGCATTGCGTCACCATCCGGCAAATTATACAACATCACTGCATACAGAGGATTATAAGTCGTCAAACACGCTTAGCGCATCTGCAAGCTTTTTCACGCCAAAAACCTGCATTCCTTCCGGTACTTTTTTCGGTACGTTGGCGGCAGGCACAATCGCCCGGCGGAAGCCGTGCTTCGCCGCTTCCGAAATACGTTCCTGACCGCTGGGCACCGGGCGGATTTCGCCTGCCAGCCCCACTTCACCAAAGACGACTAAATCCTGCGGTAGCGGTCTGTCGCGTAAGCTGGAAACCATCGCCAGCAGCAGCGCCAGATCGGCACTGGTTTCAGTGACTTTTACGCCACCCACCACATTGACGAACACGTCCTGATCCGCCATCTGCAAACCACCGTGACGGTGCAGTACTGCCAGCAGAATCGCCAGACGGTTTTGTTCCAGTCCAACCGCCACGCGACGCGGATTCGACATCATGGAGTGATCGACCAATGCCTGGATCTCCACCAGTAATGGACGTGTCCCTTCCCAGACCACCATTACTGAGCTGCCGGAGGTAACTTCATCACCGCGACTTAAAAAGATAGCAGAAGGGTTGCTGACTTCGCGCAGTCCCTGTTCGGTCATCGCGAAGACACCCAGCTCATTCACCGCACCAAAACGGTTCTTATGGCTACGCAGGGTACGAAAACGGGAGTCGGCATCACCGTCGAGCAGCACCGAGCAGTCAATACAGTGCTCCAACACCTTTGGCCCGGCCAGCGACCCGTCTTTGGTGACATGGCCGACCATAACAATCGCCACACCACGCGTTTTAGCAAAGCGCGTCAGGTAAGCGGCGGTTTCCCGTACCTGCGCCACACTGCCTGGCGAAGACTGAATATCCGCCATATGCATCACCTGAATGGAGTCGATAACCATCAGCCTCGGCTGTTCTTCTTCTGCAATCAGGCAAATTTGCTCAATGCTGGTTTCCGACAGCATATTCAGATTCGCCGTCGGAAGACCCAGTCGGTGTGCGCGCATCGCAACCTGCTGCAAAGATTCTTCCCCTGTGACGTACAAGGTTTTCATCTGCTCGGCAAGTTTGCACAACGTTTGTAGCAGCAGCGTCGACTTCCCTGCTCCGGGGTTACCGCCAATCAGAATGGCGCTACCCGGCACCACACCGCCGCCCAGTACGCGATCGAATTCTTTAAAACCGGTAGAAAAACGCGGCAACTCCTCGAGGCTAATATCAGACAGCTTCTGCACCTTTGCGACACCCGCATTCCCGGCATAGCCGCTGAGCCGCTCGTTACGCGCCACCGTAGGCGACGCCGCAAGACGTACCTCGGTAATGGTGTTCCAGGCCTGACAAGCGCTACATTGACCCTGCCAGCGCGGGTAATCGGCCCCACATTCATTACAAACAAAGGCGCGTTTTGGAGCTTTTGCCACGTTTAACCTCTTTTGTTAATGCTTTTGTCGGATGGCGCAGCCGTCATCCGACATCAAAATTATTTCTGGTTCATGCTGCCGGAGAGAATGCAGAACACGCCCATCAGATCAGCGTGACGGATAGTGATCTCCGTCTTTTCATTCACTTTCGGTTTTGCATGGTAGGCGATCCCCAGACCTGCCGTTTTGATCATCGGCAGATCGTTGGCACCATCCCCGATCGCCACCGTCTGCGCCATCGGGATTTCATACTCTTGCGCCAGACGTGTCAGGGTATTGGCTTTGTACTGCGCATCAACGATATCGCCAATCACATTACCAGTGAATTTACCGTCCATGATTTCCAGCTCATTCGCCACAACGGCAGTCAGTCGCAGTTTTTCACGCAGGTATTCCGCAAAGAAGGTAAAACCACCGGAGGCAATAGCCACTTTCCAGCCGAGCGTTTCCAGCTTCAACACCAGTTGCGTCAGGCCAGGCATCAGCGGTAAGTTTTCGCGCACCTGTTGCAGAATGTTGGCATCGGCCCCTTTCAGGGTGGCAACCCGGCTGCGCAGACTGGCGGTAAAATCCAGTTCACCACGCATCGCGCGTTCGGTCACTTCCGCGACCATTTCGCCCGTTCCGGCCAGTTTGGCGATTTCGTCGATACATTCGATCTGGATAGCCGTAGAGTCCATATCCATCACCAGTAGCCCTGGCGTACGCAGATGGGGAATTTTACCTAATGGCGCAACATCCAGTTTGGCGTCATGCGCCAGTTTTGTCGCACGCGGTGTTAACGACCCCGCGAGGCGAATCACTTGATAATCCTCAACGCACCAGGCGGCTACGATCACCATCGCCGCACCCAGTTTGCTCTGGTATTGCGTTAAACGCTGTTTATCCAGCCCACGACCATACAGCAGCCAGCCACTGCGGCCCGCGTGGTAGTCCAGCGGCATGACTTCATCACCGCTTAAAGAAAGGGGCAGACCTGGCCACAGAGAGACATCTTCAGGTAGATCGCACCAGGTAATGTTAGGCATTAAAGCTCCTGTAAAATCGTTCGGGTCGGAATCATCCAGGGGAAAATAACGCATGAGGCTACCCTGTAACCAGCGCTTCTGGCAACATTAAGCCTCAAATTTTCAGCAGGTGGAATATGGCTCGCGCAAAACTGAAATTCCGACTTCATCGTGCAGTGATTGTATTGTCCTGTCTCGCGTTGCTTGTCGCCCTGATGCAGGGTGCATCATGGTTTAGTCAAAGCCACCAGCAGCAACGTAATCCGCAACTGGAAGAACTGGCCCGTACACTGGCCCGCCAGGTCACTTTAAACGTCGCGCCGCTGATGCGTACCGAAACACCGGATGAAAAACGCATCAAAGCCGTACTCACACAGTTAACGGAGAGTAGCCGTATTCTGGATGCTGGTGTGTACGATGAACAGGGCGATCTGATTACCCGCACCGGTGAGAGCGTCAATGTCCGTGACCGGCTGGCGCTCGATGGCAAAAAGGCCGGGGGCTATTTTAATCAGCAAATCGTTGAGCCCATTCAGGGGAGAAACGGTCCGCTGGGTTATCTGCGCCTGACACTCGACACCCACACGCTTGCCACCGAAGCGAAGCAGGTAGACAACACCACCAACATCTTACGCCTGATGCTGCTCCTGTCACTGGCTATTGGCGTAGTCCTCACTCGCACATTATTGCAAGGCAAGCGTACCCGCTGGCAGCAATCCCCTTTCCTGCTGACCGCGAACAAACCGGTACAGGAAGAAGACAACGAGAAAAAAGAGTAATTCAAAGAAAGGAAATCGACCATGACCACACTACGCCTGCTTATCTCTGACTCTCACGATCCCTGGTTTAACCTGGCCGTTGAAGAGTGCATTTTCCGCCAGATGCCCGCCACGCAGCGCGTCCTGTTTTTATGGCGTAACGCCGATACGGTGGTTATTGGCCGCGCGCAAAACCCATGGAAAGAGTGTAACACCCGCCGAATGGAAGAGGACAACGTGCGGTTGGCACGTCGCAGCAGTGGCGGTGGTGCGGTATTTCACGATCTCGGGAATACCTGCTTTACCTTTATGGCCGGCAAACCGGAGTATGACAAAACCATCTCCACGGCTATCGTACTGAATGCGTTGAATTCACTGGGTGTAAACGCCGATGCCTCCGGGCGTAACGATCTGGTGGTTAAAACCGCCGAGGGCGACCGCAAAGTCTCTGGTTCCGCATATCGGGAAACCAAGGATCGTGGATTTCACCACGGAACACTGCTGTTGAATGCCGATCTCAGTCGACTGGCCAACTACCTGAACCCCGATAAAAAGAAACTCGCCGCGAAAGGGATTACCTCGGTACGCTCGCGAGTTGCCAATTTGACTGAGTTGTTACCGGGCATCACCCACGAACAGGTGTGTAAGGCTGTTACAGAAGCCTTTTTTGAACACTACGGCGAACGCGTAGACGCCGAAATTATCTCTCCTGACAAAACGCCGGATTTGCCGAATTTTGCCGAAACCTTTGCCCGCCAGAGCAGTTGGGAGTGGAACTTTGGCCAAGCTCCAGCGTTTTCACATCTGCTGGACGAACGCTTCACCTGGGGCGGCGTAGAGCTGCATTTTGACGTTGAGAAGGGGCATATTACCCGTGCACAGGTCTTTACCGACAGCCTCAATCCCGCGCCGTTAGAAGCGCTGGCGGGTCGTCTGCAAGGGTGTTTGTATCGGGCGGATAGGCTGCAACAGGAGTGCGAGGCGCTGCTGGTTGATTTCCCACAGCAGGAGAAAGAGTTACGCGAGCTGTCGGCATGGATTGCCGGAGCGGTGCGTTAAGCACTGGCCTGAAAAATGCCGGATGGCGGCAACGCCTTATCCGGCCTACGAGAAGAATGGCAGGCCCGGTCAGCACAGCGCCACCGGGCATCACAACGCTTACTCTTTATCGCCCAGCAGAACGGATTCCAGTGCGATTTTGATCATGTCGTTGAAGGTCGTCTGACGTTCAGCGGCAGTGGTCTGCTCGTGAGTACGGATATGGTCGGAAACGGTGCAGATGGTCAGCGCTTTCGCACCAAATTCAGCCGCAACACCATAGATACCCGCCGCTTCCATTTCCACGCCCAGTACGCCGTACTTTTCCATCACGTCGAACATTTCACCGTCCGGAGAGTAGAAAAGGTCAGCGGAGAACAGGTTGCCCACGCGCGCGTCAACGCCCAGCGCTTTTGCCGCATCAACAGCGTTACGCACCATGTCGAAGTCAGCGATAGCTGCAAAGTCATGATCTTTAAAGCGGATACGGTTAACTTTGGAGTCAGTGCAAGCACCCATACCGATAACCACGTCACGCAGTTTGACGTCCATACGCACAGCGCCACAGGAGCCTACACGAATGATTTTCTTCACGCCGAAATCAGTGATCAGCTCTTTGGTGTAGATAGAGCAGGACGGGATACCCATACCGTGACCCATAACAGAGATCTTACGACCTTTGTAAGTCCCGGTGAAACCTAACATGCCGCGAACGTTGTTTACTTCACGAACATCTTCGAGGAAAGTTTCAGCAATATGCTTCGCACGCAGCGGGTCGCCCGGCATCAATACGACGTCAGCGAAATCGCCCATTTCTGCATTAATATGTGGAGTTGCCATCTTCAGTTCCCTTTTAATTTGATGTTATCGCCTGATGGCGGCTACGCCTTATCAGGCCTACAAAACCTATTCAAATACCCTAAGGATTTCGCGTTGTAGGAAGGCGACGAATTCGTGAATCCCCGGGAGCATAGGTTAACTATGCGACCGGGGTGAGCGAATGAAGTCAACGCATCTACAGCGCGAAAGACAACGGGTATTACAGCATGTTTTTACCGTAGTCCATTGGCGACGTACCAAAGTAGCTCGCCAGCGTCTGACCAATATCCGCGAAGGTTTCACGGTGGCCTAAAGAACCCGGTTTCACTTTCGGGCCGTAAATCAGCACCGGAATGTGTTCACGGGTATGGTCAGTGCCAGTCCAGCTCGGGTCACAGCCGTGGTCAGCGGTCAGGATCAGAATGTCATCTTCACCTACCAGCTCCATCAACTCTGGCAGACGGCGGTCAAACAACTCCAGACCGGCAGCATAGCCAGCGATATCGCGACGGTGGCCCCAGGAAGAGTCGAAGTCCACGAAGTTAGTGAAGACGATTGTCTCATCACCCGCTTCTTTCATCTCTTTGATGGTAGCGTCGAACAGCGCGTCCAGACCGGTTGCTTTCACTTTTTTAGTGATACCGCAGTTCGCGTAGATGTCCGCAATCTTACCCACGGACACGACATGGCCTTTTTTCTCATCGACCAGTTTCTGCAGTACCGTCGGCGCTGGCGGCTCAACAGCCAGGTCGTGACGGTTACCGGTACGCTGGAAGTTACCAGCTTTGTCACCGATAAACGGACGCGCAATAACACGGCCAATGTTGTAGCCGCCTTCAGTCAGTTCTTCACGAGCGATTTCACACAGCTCGTAGAGTTTATCCAGGCCAAAGGTTTCTTCGTGGCAGGCGATTTGGAACACGGAGTCAGCGGAGGTATAGAAAATCGGCTTGCCGGTTTTCATATGCTCTTCACCCAGTTGGTCCAGAATAACGGTACCGGAAGAGTGGCAGTTACCGAGGTAGCCCGGCAGATTGGCACGCTTAACCAGTTTATCCAGCAATTCTTGTGGGAAGCTGTTCTCATGATCGGAGAAATAACCCCAGTCAAACAGAACCGGAACACCCGCGATTTCCCAGTGGCCAGAGGGTGTGTCTTTGCCGGAAGAGAGTTCATGCGCCCATGCGTAGGCACCAATCACTTCCGCGTTGCCGTCCATACCCGCAGCAATTTTACCCGTCGATCCTTCGTGAGCTTTCACCAGACCCAGACGAGTCAGGTTAGGCAGATTCAGTGGGCCTTTGCGGCCATTGTCAGCTTCGCCCTTCGCACAGGCTTCTGCAATATGACCCATAGTGTCTGAACCTACGTCGCCAAAGCGATCCGCATCTTCAGTCGCACCAATACCAAAGGAGTCCAGCACCATAATAAATGCACGTTTCATCTTGTTCTCCATACATCTGCGCCGCAAAAAAGCGATCAGATCAGTATACAGTTAATCGGTTATACGACGATAGACTGTCGGTGTAATTTCTGGCGCTTTGTCGTCAAGGCTGATTGCCGCTTTGACCGCTTTCGCCGCTTCCTGCCAGCTGGCTTCGTCTTTGGCGTGAATTACCGCCAGCGGACGCTGACCATCAACACTATCGCCCAGACGCGCCATGTCGGTGAAACCGACGCTGTAATCAATGGTGTCCGAAGCCTGACGACGACCGCCGCCCATGGAAACGACCGCCATACCTAGCGCACGGGTATCCATTGCGCTGACAAAACCTTCGGTATCAGCATATACCGCTTTGCTGAGCATTGCCGTCGGCAGGTACTTCGCATAATTTTCCACGAAGTCGGTTGGGCCTTTCTGCGCCGCAACCATGCGGCCAAAAATTTCTGCTGCTTTACCGTTATCCAGTACGGCCTGCAACTTCGTGCGGGCTTCTGCGTCATCTTTCGCCAGTTTACCGGAGATCAACATCTCCACACACAGCGCCATCGTAACGTCGAACAAGCGTGGATTACGGTATTCGCCGGTCAGGAACTGCACCGCTTCACGGACTTCAACCGCATTACCTGCACTGGAGGCCAGCACCTGATTCATATCCGTTAACAGCGCAGTGGTACGAACCCCCGCACCGTTTGCCACGCCGACAATCGCTTCGGCAAGGGCTTCAGAAAGTTCGTAGGTCGGCATAAAGGCACCACTACCTACTTTGACGTCCATCACCAGCGCATCCAGTCCTTCCGCCAACTTTTTAGCCAGAATGGAACCCGTGATGAGTGGAATGGAATCCACCGTCGCGGTGATATCGCGGGTGGCATAAAAACGTTTGTCCGCCGGTGCGAGTGAGCTGGTTTGCCCAATAATCGCCACACCCACGTCTTTAATAATTTCACGGAAACGCGCATCGTCCGGGAAGATATCAAATCCCGGGATCGCTTCCAGTTTATCGAGCGTACCGCCGGTATGCCCCAGACCGCGCCCGGAGATCATCGGGATAAAGCCGCCGCAGGCTGCGACCATCGGGCCTAACATCAGTGACGTCACATCACCTACACCGCCGGTAGAGTGTTTATCCACAATCGGGCCGTTCAGCTGCAAACTTTTCCAGTCCAGCACGGTTCCTGAATCACGCATTGCCATGGTCAGCGAGACACGCTCAGGCATTGTCATATCGTGGAAGAAAATGGTCATCGCCAGGGCGGCGATTTGCCCTTCAGAGATGGTGTTGTCGCGAATACCGTTAATAAAGAAACGAATTTCTTCATCACTCAGCGCATGACCATCACGTTTTTTACGAATAATTTCTTGTGCGAGAAACAAGGTAACCCCCAGGGGAAAAGAGTAGAAGGCCGTTGTAGGCCGGGTAAGCAACGCGCCACCCGGCAGTCGTCTTAATGCCGGATGGCGGCTACGCCTTATCCGGCCTACGTCGCTACAGCTCCGGCAATATAAGGCTTAGTAGCTGCTTGCGCTCTTACCGTCGCCGTGACCCAGTGCTTTCAGCAGGCTAGCCAGCAGGCTGGACGCACCAAAACGGTAATGACGGGAATCGGCCCAGTCAGCGCCAAACAGTTCGTCGGCAATGGCCAGGAACTGCTGTGCATCTTCTGCAGTACGCACGCCGCCAGCCGGTTTGAAACCAACCGTTTTAGAAACACCCATATCGCGGATCACTTCCATCATGATGCGTGCGCTTTCCGGCGTCGCATTGACCGGTACTTTACCGGTAGATGTTTTGATGAAATCAGCACCGGCTTTGATGGAGATTTCAGATGCTTTGCGAATCAGTGCTTCTTCTTTCAGCTCACCAGTTTCGATGATCACTTTCAGCAGCACATTGGCTGCTGCGCACGCGTCTTTACAGGCTTTAACCAGATCAAAACCAATCTGCTCATTGCCTGCGATCAGTGCACGATACGGGAATACCACATCAACTTCGTCTGCACCGTAGGCAATCGCGGCGCGGGTTTCTGCCAGCGCGATCTCGATATCGTCGTTGCCATGCGGGAAGTTAGTCACGGTGGCAATACGGATGTCCGGTGTGCCCTGCTCTTTCAGAGTCTTACGCGCAATAGGGATGAAACGCGGATAGATGCAGATTGCAGCAGTGTTGCCAACCGGGGTCTTCGCCTGATGACACAGCGCGATCACTTTCTCATTAGTGTCGTCGTCATTCAGGGTGGTCAGGTCCATCAGTTTCAGTGCACGCAGGCTGCTTGCTGTTAAATCGGTCATAACATTCTCCAACGGCATCGCCGTATAAAATTTCACCTTGCGAGTTTGTTAGTATTCTAACATCCGCTCGCTATTACACTTCGATATACATCACAGTTAATGAAAACCACATACAGATTTGCATTACTCTAATGAGATCCACTTCAAATAAATGACCTTTACTGGCGGCATGCGGTGACATCAGGCGCATCCGGATCAAAGGTTGTCGCTGCGTTGCTTCCTACAATGGCGCTTAACCTTCAGTACATAAAGGAACCAACGATGCCCACTTCAAGCGAACTCGCGCTGCAACAGCGTTGCCAACAAATCGTGACCAGTCCAGTGCTCAGCCCTGAACAAAAACGTCATTTTCTGGCACTGGAGGCAGAAAACGCTTTGCCGTATCCGCAACTGCCTGCACAAGCACGCCAGGCGCTGGATGACGGGGTTATCTGCGATATGTACGAAGGTCATGCCCCGTTCAAACCGCGCTACGTATTACCCGATTACGCGCGTTTTCTGGCCAACGGTTCATCATGGCTGGAACTGGAAGGCGCAAAGGATCTCGATGACGCATTATCCTTACTCACCATTCTTTACCACCACGTTCCGTCAGTGACGTCGATGCCGGTGTATCTCGGCCAACTCGATGCGTTGCTGCAACCGTATGTTAAAATTCTAACACAAAACGAGATCGATGTTCGAATAAAACGTTTCTGGCGCTATCTCGACAGAACGCTGCCCGATGCGTTTATGCACGCCAATATTGGTCCTGCCGACACGCCCGTAACGCGGGCAATTTTACGCGCAGATGCAGAGTTAAAGCAGGTTTCGCCCAATCTGACATTTATTTATGATCCGCAAATTACACCTGACGATCTGCTGCTCAACGTCGCGCAAAATATTTGCGAATGCAGTAAACCGCACATTTCTAACGGCCCTGAAAATGATAAAATTTTCACAAAAGGCCACTATGGCGTCGTCAGTTGTTACAACTCACTGCCACTGGCGGGCGGTGGAAGTACGCTGGTCAGACTCAATCTGAAAGCCATTGCAGAGCGCAGTACCTCTGTCGATGACTTCTTTACGCGTACCCTACCGCATTACTGCCAACAGCAAATCGCCATCATTAATTCACGATGTGAATTCCTCTACGAGAAATCACATTTCTTTGAGAATAGCTTCCTGGTGCAGGAAGGGTTGATCGATCCCGAACGTTTTGTGCCTATGTTTGGCATGTATGGCCTGGCAGAAGCCGTAAACCTGCTGTGCGATAAGGCGGGGGAGAACGCTCGCTACGGCAAAGATGAGTACGCTAATCAGCTTGGTTATCGTATTAGCGCCCAGCTCGCCGACTTTGTTAACAACACGCCGGTGAGACATGGCTGGAAGCAGCGCGCGATGCTGCATGCGCAGTCGGGTATCAGTTCTGATATCGGCACCACGCCGGGCGCTCGCCTGCCTTATGGTGATGAACCCGATCCCATCACCCATCTGCAAACTGTCGCGCCGCATCATGCGTATTATCACGCCGGGATCAGCGATATTCTCACACTGGACGAAACCATCAAACGTAACCCGCAGGCGCTGGTACAGCTTTGTCTCGGAGCATTTAAAGCCGGTATGCGCGAATTTACCGCCAACGTGAGCGGCAACGATCTGGTCCGTGTGACCGGCTACATGGTGCGCCTGTCGGATCTGGAAAAATATCGTACCGAAGGTTCACGTACCAACACCACCTGGTTGGGTGAAGAAGCCGCGCGCAATACGCGTATTCTGGAACGACAACCCCGAGTGATCAGCCATGAACAGCAGATGCGCTTTAGTCAGTAAGCTGATTCCCTTCTCCTGCGTCGACGGGCCGGGGAGTCGCCTGGCCCTGTTCCTGCAGGGATGTAATCTGCGCTGTAAAAATTGCCACAATCCGTGGACGATGGGACGCTGCAACGATTGCGGGGAATGTGTGCTGCATTGCCCGCATGAAGCGTTGAGTCTGAGCGCGGGAAAAGTATGGTGGCAATCTGATATTTGCCAGCAATGCGACACCTGCCTGCATATGTGTCCTCAGCAGGCCACACCGATGACGCAAACCATGAGTGTGGATGAGGTGCTGCAGCATGTTCGTAAAGCCTCGCCGTTTATTGAAGGAATGACGGTCAGCGGTGGTGAGGCGACAACACAGTTACCGTTTATTGTTGCGCTATTTGGTGCGATCAAAATCGATCCGCAGCTACAGCACCTGACCTGCCTGGTAGACAGTAACGGCATGCTAAGCGAAACCGGCTGGCAAAAGCTGCTACCGGTTTGCGACGGTGCGATGCTCGATCTAAAAGCCTGGGATAGCGCCTGTCATCTGCAACTGACAGGGCGCGATAATACTCTGATTAAAAACAGTATTATTTTTCTGGCAGACCAGGGAAAACTCACGGAATTACGCCTGTTGGTGATCCCCGGTCAGGTAGACTATCTGCAACACATCGACCCGCTGTCTGCGTTTATTCATCGCTTAGGTAACGTGCCTGTGCGGCTAAATGCCTTTCATGCGCATGGGGTGTATGGCGAAGCGCAATCCTGGCCGAGTGCCACACCGGGAGATGTGGAGCAACTGGCAAATGCGTTACGCAATCGTGGCGTGGATAATGTGATCTTCCCGGCGCTGTACCTGTGATTACCGAATGCAACGACTTCATGTGTAGGCTGGATAAGGCGCAGCCGCCATCCGGCAAAGATATGCCTGATGCACTTCGCTTATCAGGCCTACGGAGCGCAGGATACCTCACACATTAAACAACGCCGTCGTATTGCGATACAGCGCATCTGCTATCACGTCCGCAGGCTCTTGACGCAGTACGCATAATGTCTCAAAGACTCTGACCACCTGCTCAGGACGATTAGGCTGGCCCTGAAAACCGTTAAGCGGCATATCCGGCGCATCGGTTTCCAACAGCAGCGATTCCAGTGGCAACGTCGCCATCACCTCACGCGTTTTGCTGGCGCGTGGATAGGTGATGGTCCCACCGACACCTATCTTGTACCCCAGTTGTACAAAACGCGTTGCCTGTTGCAGGCTTCCGGAAAAGCCATGCACCACACCGGTTCGCGGGAGATCATGGCGTTTAAGATGCATAGCCAGCTTGTCATGGGTACGGCGCGAATGGAGGATCACCGGAAGATCGTAACGCTTCGCCAGCTTAAGCTGTGCTTCCAGCACCCTTTCCTGCTTATCAAACTGCGGATCTTCACGCCAGAGATCCAGCCCGATCTCACCGACCGCCACCAGCTTCTGCGATCGTTGCTCCAATTCCTGTTGCAACCTGTCCAGACCGTCATCATCGTGATCTTCAATAACAATGGGATGCAGACCCAGCGCGGCATACAACGAAGGATAATTTTCCGCTAACGCCAGTACGCGTGAAAAGTTCATCGCCTGCGTTGCCGGAACAATAATATGGTGCACACCAACGTCAGCCGCACGCTGGAGGCTGGCTGGCTCATCGCCGGTAAAGGGGGGAAAATCAAAATGACAATGCGTATCGATGAACCGGGGACTCACGCCAGATCCTCATTATTAAACGTCGTATCATTGGCCTGGGGCGCACTGCTCGCAACGGATGCATGGGCGTCGTTGGCAACGGGGGCAGGTGGAACCACCACCGGGCTGGGCACCACAATCTTCGGCGTCTGACGAGGCAACGGCACATTTTTCGCCAACAGTTTACCAATCGTTGCCAAAAAATAGCGCCCGCACAGGCGTCCGGTTTTGTAGTCTTCACGCAATGCCGGAATGCGGCTCCCCAGTGCCATACTATGGAGTGGTTTTGGTGGGTAGATCTCAAAAATACGCAGCTTGCCCGGCGGTTTTTCGATAAAGCGCTGAATAGCGCGGTAGCTGGCTTCATGATGTTGAACCAGATTCACCAGCGGCTGCAGACTGCTCTCCCCCAGCCAACGCTCCATACGTTTGAACCATTGTGGGGTGTAGTACATTTGCGAAGGCACGGTGCGGATCACCACCAACGTCTTCGCCCCTTGCTTCGCCGCCTCCTGAACGGGTATGGCGTCACTGACTCCACCATCCAGATAGTTCACACCATCCAACACAACCCCTGAACGATAGAATCCCGGAATCGCACTGGATGCACGAATGAGATCCAGCCAATTGTGCCGGTTCGGCGAAAAATAGCCCGGCGTGTAGTCATCGCCCCGGCAGGCGCACATATAAAACGCTTTACCTGCCTCAAATAGGCGCTCCGCGTTATCCAGCGCCAGCGGCATCTGCGCAGCGGTGGAGTCCACCAGCCAGTCGAGATCGATGAGATTCCCCCCGCGTACGAATCGTACCGGGTCAAAAAACTCACGTCGGGTGGTGTAGCGCATGATCACCTTGCGCCCGTAGCCGGGTTGGTTACAGAGATAGGCCGACAGATTTTGCGCGCCAGCAGATGTCCCATAGAAGAGATCGAAAGGATTAAATTGCGCACGCATAAACTCATCCAGTACGCCAGCGGTAAAGATCCCCCGTTGCCCTCCGCCCTCGCACACCAGCGCCATACTGCCTGGTTGAAATGGACGTAACGATAACGGCGCTATATTACCGAGCGTGACGGGTATTCTCTGCCCCACCTCTGCCTTCCTGTTTTTTGTAATAGAGCAACAAGGTAACGCAAATTGCCCGGCGCTAAAACCGTAAAAGCCAGTCCAATGGACTGGCTTAGTAGCAATTTTTCTTTACAGCTAATCCCCAACATAATTCGAGTTACAGGAAGGTGGCAAGTGCGTGAGTCCCGATGAGCTTACTCTGGTAAGTGATTCGGGTACGCGCACTTAGCCAACGCACCTGTAACTTGAAGAATAAAGGGGATACGCTAGGGTCGTTTACGCCCGGTAAACAAGCTGACCAGAAACAGGATGATCCCCACCACAAAAACAATTTTTGCAGCGCCGGCTGCGGTACCCGCCAGTCCACCAAATCCCAGAGCGGCGGCAATTAACGCGATAACCAGAAATATGATGCCCCATCGAAACATATGCTTCTCCTTTACCATAGTTAATGTCGACCGCTTGATATGAGCGCTCAGGCAGCTCATCGGCGATATTTTTAGTGTGGTGCACAATACGCCTCCCGACAAACGTCAGGAGGACGAATTAAGTCGAATTACTGAGTTTTGAGGTCGTTTTTGACGCTTTTCACGCCATCAATTGCTTTAGCAATACTCTCAGCTCGCTCACTTTGCGCCTGTGAATCGACGGTTCCTGAAAGCTGGACCACGCCATCGGTCGTCTCTACTTTCACTTTACGAGAAGGGACAATGTCATCGGCCAGCAGCTTGGCTTTCACTTCACTGGTGATAGCCGTATCACCCGCATAGCCTTTTACAGAGGTGTTTTTGCTGTCACGCACGTGCAGTTTGTCGCTAACGGAGGTCACGCCCTCAACGCCTTTCGCAACTTTAACGGCCTCTTCGGCCTGAGCCTGGCTTTCAACGAACCCACTTAACGTCACCACTTTCTGGTCCGTTTTGACGGAGATATCGGTGCTCTTAATGCTTTCGTGGTCCACCAGCGCGGCTTTTACTTTGGCGGTGATGGTGCTGTCATCCATGAAATTACCGACTTTGTTCATAGAGCTATCGACTTTCTGCCCCGCACTTTCGAGCCCGGATTGCGCTTTATCCATTGTGCCGTTTTCTGCATAGGCAGAACCCGTTGCGACAGCGGAAGTCAGCATCACGGCCAGTAGCGTTTTAGAAATCTTAAGTCCTGTCATTGTCATCGATGTATTCCTGTTTGTTGTGCTTATAGCGATGTTCTGCCACTTAGCGGTCATAACCAGCAACTAATCACGTGACTGAAATAAATATCAGCTAAAGAGGCTGAAAAATGCTTAATGAAGAGCATTAAAAGCCGATATTTATGTCATCACATTGTTAAATATAGTTCACGATTTCGTGGCTGATGTCTGAATTGATTAAAAAGCAAACAAAATCCAGGGGATTTAAGAACATTCCGCAAGGGATTTAAAAGACAGGAAAAGTTGCAGGGCGCAGTGAATACCGCACCCTGGAAGGCAGATTAGTGTTCGCGCGTTTTGCGGAACTGAACGTCAGGGTAACGTTCCTGGGTGAGATTCAGGTTAACCATGGTCGGCGCGATATAGGTGAGGTTATCGCCGCCATCCAGCGCCAGCTGAATTTCGTTTTTACGCTTAAATTCTTCGAATTTTTTCACGTCAGAACACTCTACCCAGCGCGCAGTCGCCACGTTGACTGACTCATAAATCGCTTCAACGTTGTATTCGCTCTTCAGACGAGAAACCACCACGTCGAACTGCAGCACACCGACGGCGCCAACGATCAGATCGTTGTTGGCAATCGGACGGAAGACCTGCACTGCGCCCTCTTCTGACAGCTGAACCAGCCCTTTCAATAACTGCTTTTGCTTCAACGGATCTTTCAGACGGATACGGCGGAACAGTTCCGGTGCGAAGTTCGGAATACCGGTGAACTTCATCATTTCACCCTGAGTAAAGGTATCGCCGATCTGGATCGTGCCGTGGTTATGCAAACCAAGAATATCGCCAGGATACGCCTCTTCCACATGAGAACGGTCACCGGCCATAAAGGTCAGCGCATCGGAGATCACCACGTCTTTACCAATACGTACCTGACGCATTTTCATGCCTTTCTCGTACTTGCCGGAAACCACACGCATGAAAGCGACACGGTCGCGGTGTTTCGGGTCCATGTTGGCCTGAATTTTAAAGACGAATCCGGTGAACTTCTCTTCTGAGGCTTCTACAACGCGGGTGTCGGTTTTACGCGGCATCGGCGCAGGCGCCCACTCCACTAAGCCATCCAGCATATGGTCAACACCGAAGTTACCCAGCGCAGTACCGAAGAAGACCGGCGTGATTTCACCGGCAAGGAACAGCTCATGATCGAATTCGTTAGACGCGCCCTGCACCAGCTCCAGCTCGTCACGCAGTTGCTGCGCCAGGTCTTCACCTACGGCAGCGTCAAGTTCAGGGTTATTCAGCCCTTTAACAATGCGCACTTCCTGAATCGTATGGCCTTTACCGGTCTGGTACAGATACGTTTCATCTTTGTACAGGTGATAGACGCCCTTGAACAACTTACCGCAGCCAATCGGCCAGGTGATCGGCGCGCAGCCGATTTTCAGTTCGTTCTCGACTTCATCCAGCAGCTCCATTGGATCGCGGATGTCACGGTCGAGTTTGTTCATAAAGGTCAGGATCGGCGTATCGCGCAGACGGGTAACTTCCATCAGTTTACGGGTCCTGTCCTCAACGCCTTTCGCGGCGTCAATAACCATCAGGCAGCAGTCCACCGCCGTCAGAGTACGGTAAGTATCTTCGGAGAAGTCTTCGTGCCCTGGGGTATCCAGCAGGTTTACCAGGCAGTCATGATACGGAAACTGCATGACAGAGGTGGTAATTGAGATACCACGCTGCTTTTCCATTTCCATCCAGTCAGACTTGGCATGCTGGCTGGAGCCACGGCCTTTTACCGTACCGGCGGTCTGAATTGCCTGTCCGAATAACAGCACCTTTTCAGTAATTGTCGTTTTACCGGCATCCGGGTGAGAAATAATAGCAAAAGTGCGGCGTTTGGCCACCTCTTGCAAATAAGGAGACAACGTCATAGTCAAATCTTCTTAGGTAAGCACGGCATTGTGCCGCGCAAGTTGAATACGAAAAATTGCGGCTATTTTACCCATCAATGGGGGGGAGGCAATCAGTGTTTACACAGGAGCTGCTCCAGTTCGCTTAACGACACGACAGTCCAGGTCGGCTGAATGCCCGCTGGCTGCTCGCGGCGGTGCGTATTTAGCCAGCAGGTGGATAGCCCGGCGTTAATACCACCAAGAATATCGGACTCTGCGGTGTCGCCCACCATCAGCACGCGGGAACGGTCAGGGTTGCCCGCCTGCTCCAGCGCATGGTCAAAAATACGGGGATCGGGTTTTGCCACCCCAACCTGCTCAGAAATCACCAGCAGATCGAAATAGTCGCGCAGGCCCGTACGCTCCAGACGGATTTGCTGTAATGCAGTAAAACCATTGGTAATGATGCCAATCTTTGCTTTACCGCGAATCGCATTAAGCAGCGACACGGCCCCCGGTAACGGCGAACAGATTTCCGCCATGGCATTAATAAACGCATCGTTTAGCTGGCCTGGCTCGACCTTCAGGCGCTCAGCCCAGCTCTGAAAACGAGCATGCTGCAGCTGTAATGAGGTAATTGCGCCGTTTTGATAATCCACCCACAGCGGTTTATTCACGGCCTGGTAGTCCTGAAAATCTTCAGCGGTAAAGGTGATGCTATAGTCGAGAAACATCCGCTGTAAGCCGGTAAACGAGTCAAACGTAAACAGCGTTTCATCGGCATCAAAGAAAATCCAGTCCCACTTCATCATCATTACACCTTGTCTTACATGCTGATTGGCAATGCCATTATGATGGCATCTTCGTGACCATCGGCTGTCGGATAGTAATTGCGCCGAATCGTCGCCTCGTTAAAGCCAAGGCTTTCATACAATGCGATTGCCGCAGCATTCGAGGCGCGAACCTCAAGCCACAGCGTCAGAATACCGCGCTTTTCCAGCTCATCGATCAGGTATTCCAGCAGCTCACGCCCCAAACCCCGGCGTTGAAAGTCAGGATCAACGGCGATGTTGAACAGCGTAGCTTCATCCAGCACGACCTGCGTAATCGCAAAGGCTGCCATCGTGCCGTCAACGGTCAGTTGAAAGTTGAGATAACGATCGCCCTGGTTGCTGGCGAATGTTTTTTCACTCCACGGAAAGGCGTGGGCGCGTTTTTCAATCTGAAATGCTGCAGGTAAATCAGTCGGTTCGAGGGAAGAAATCGTGTTCATATGCGCAGATTTGTTGCCATAACGCGGCGCGTGCCGCTGGGTTATCCCGTAATTCATTAAACGCAGGACTGGCGACCTGAGCGCCCTCCAGCAGCAGCGGCTCTTCGGTTCCCAGCCGCCAGCTATTACAGCGGCTACCTTGCGGCAGCATGGCGACACGGTCAGGCGTCAGTTGTAAAACCTGATCCGGACTCACGGTCAATGCGTGTAAAATATCGCTCATTAACGGTTCGGTTAGCGCGGGTAACTGTGCAGCAACCATCACCAAACGGACATGCGCAGGAATTGAAATCGCGATCTCGCCCCGCAGCGCGCCAGGACGGCGCAGCGACCACTGCGTAATGCCCAGTTGCTGTAACTGCCAGTCTCGTCGGGATGTCATAGCGAAACACTCCTGTCTATCAGGGGCGCAAATATAGCAAATTCGTCGAATCAGCGCCAACAAACAACGATACACGTCATCCCGCAGACCGCCTTGATTCAGCTTGAATGATTTTGTGTATATAATCGCACCCTATATAAATTAAGGAGCATTCCATGTCTGCTTTTACCCCGGCAAGTGAAGTCTTGCTGCGCCACAGTGATGATTTCGAACAAAGCCGTATTCTGTTTGCCGGTGATTTGCAGGATGACCTGCCAGCCCAATTCGCAAGCGCCGCCAGCCGCGCGCATACTCAGCAGTTGCACCATTGGCAGGTACTGAACCGCCAAATGGGTGATAACGTCCGCTTTAGCCTCGTCGCCCAAGCCGATGACGTTGCTGACAGCGATACGCTGATCTACTACTGGCCGAAGAATAAGCCAGAAGCCCAGTTCCAACTGATGAATATTCTGTCGCTGTTACCCGTCGGCACCGATATTTTTGTTGTCGGTGAGAACCGCAGCGGTGTGCGCAGCGCAGAGCAGATGTTGGCCGAATACGCGCCACTGAATAAAGTCGACAGCGCCCGTCGCAGTGGTCTTTATCATGGTCGCCTGGAAAAACAGCCCGTTTTTGATGCAGAAAAATACTGGGATGAATACACCATCGACAATCTGACCATCAAAACCTTGCCTGGCGTATTCAGCCGTGACGGACTGGATGTCGGCAGCCAGTTGCTACTCTCTACGCTGACGCCGCACACTAAGGGCAAGGTTCTGGATGTCGGCTGTGGCGCGGGCGTGCTCTCTGTTGCATTAGCCAGTCACTCGCCGAAAGTTCGACTGACCCTGTGCGATGTCAGCGCATCCGCGGTTGAAGCCAGTCGCGCAACGCTTGCGGCCAACGGCATTGAAGGTGAGGTGATTGCCAGTAACGTCTTTTCTGACGTGACGGGTCGCTTTGATATGATCATCTCTAACCCACCGTTCCACGATGGCATGCAGACCAGCCTTGATGCAGCTCAAACGCTGATTCGCGGGGCAGTTCGTCACTTGAACAGCGGCGGTGAGCTGCGTATCGTGGCCAACGCCTTCCTGCCGTATCCGAAAGTGCTGGATGAGGTGTTTGGTTTCCATGAAGTTATCGCACAGACCGGTCGTTTCAAGGTTTATCGTACCATCATGACGCGTCAGGCGAAAAAAGCCTAACTGATGTAAGCGGGATAAGGCGTTTACGCCGCCATCCGGCGTGACACCGAGTATTGCCGGATGGCGCTATCGCTTATCCGGCCTACGGTTAGCGCCCATTTTTACATCAATTAATCGCGTCCTGGGCAATTAACTATTGACGAAAAGCTGAAAACCACTAGAATGCGCCTCCGTGGTAACGATACTTTTTGAGTGTCGATGGTATGCGAAGGTGGCGGAATTGGTAGACGCGCTAGCTTCAGGTGTTAGTGTCCTTTCGGACGTGGGGGTTCAAGTCCCCCCCCTCGCACCATAATCCACGTTGATATTGCTCGCACTGGGCGAAGGTGGCGGAATTGGTAGACGCGCTAGCTTCAGGTGTTAGTGTTCTTACGGACGTGGGGGTTCAAGTCCCCCCCCTCGCACCAACGAGGCGATATCAAAAAAAGTAAGATGACTGTGCGAAGGTGGCGGAATTGGTAGACGCGCTAGCTTCAGGTGTTAGTGTCCTTACGGACGTGGGGGTTCAAGTCCCCCCCCTCGCACCAATTATCTTATTTTCCTTTCAGTTTTCATCTCTGTTTTACTCATCCCTGATTCCAGTTCATCATCACCAGAACAATACCGCCGATCAGTGCTGCACATGAAGGTAACAAAACGAAATGCCGTAAGCGTTTGTGGTACAGCATTAGCGAAGTCAGCAGCAGCCCTAATACAATCATCGCCTTCCATGCGTCGAGTGACAGGTCAGTAAATGCCAGCCCGGCAATCACTATCCCCGGCAGCAAAACTCCCCATCCACTGCCCAGCGCACGTTGCAACATGGTTTCACCTATGAAATTGATAATGATAACCAATATCATATGGTAAATTTTCTCATTTGTCAGCCGGGAAAGGCTATCAATTCTATGAGTTTTACTTAACGATTGATGACATGAATAATTTAAGGTGATAAATTGCTCGCCGGTTAGCTTTTCATCAAAAAACAATAACGACCTGAACGAATGATTTTTCGTTCATCATTTTTTTCCTTACAAACACACCTTCGTATATTGCAGATAAATAACAATATTTACCTATGACAGTACAATCCTGGCGAACTCTGCGCACTAAGAAATATCAACTCTCTTTACGTCTGTTTCTGCTTCTCAACGCAGTCTCCGCGCTGTTTACGCTTGTTTTCCCACTTTTTGCCGTCAACGCCTTATCTGTCCCGGCGTTGCTCATCCTGGTCGCCAGTACATTGCTGTTGGCATGGCATGGCAAATATGCGAATAAAAGAATTAATCTTCCTTTTATTTCAATCATTTTCGGTTTGTTGTGGGCAGCCCATATTGTGTTGAAATTCACAATACTGGGTAATAACGATTATTATTTTCTGTTAATAGCGCTTCTCAGTGTGTTGTTTATTGGCTCTATCGCTTTTGCCAACAATATCATCGCCTTTACGCTACATTCGTTACCCTCAGTCGTCGTCTGTCTATGGCTTAACGGGAGTGAGCATGGTCTACGCATTTTCTATTTTATGGCATTGCCTATGGCCGGGATTGCCATTCAACATGTGATCCAAAAGCGCTACGACGGCTTTGCCCAACAGCTGATGTACAAACTGCTGGAAGAGCGAGAAACCCTGAACGGCCTCAGTATGCTCGATCCGCTGACGGGGCTGTATAACCGTCGTGGGCTGCAACACCGACTCGATACGTTGCTAGCACTGAGCAACGCGAAGCATTACGTCTTATTGCTGGATATCGATCATTTCAAAGCCTATAACGACCATTACGGACATATGATGGGCGATCAGGCGTTAATTCGCGTTTCTGCCGCGATTCGTGATTCCGTACGCTCCCGGGATGTGGTCGCGCGTTTTGGTGGCGAAGAATTTATGGTGTTACTGACCGCCGTCGATCCACAGCAGGCGCAGGCCGCAGCTGAGCGTATCCGCCAGAAAGTATACGACCTTAAGATCCCTCATATGTTTAATGAGAGCGTAGCAACCAATGTGACGGTCAGCATCGGCATTGCGCCTTTAGTGGATCAGGATATTGACTCCGCGATTACCAGAGCAGACAAAGCGCTTTATGAGGCCAAGAATCTCGGTCGAAACAACACCCTGGTCAGCGATGAGCTGCGGATAAACTGCACCTCTTCCTGAGTTTATCCGTGCGGAACTGCCCGATATTGCGACAAAGATCTTGCCATCGTTTACCCTCGTCTATAGGATTGGCAATCATTATCATTTAGATTAACATCCTTATATCGCTATGGCTTACCGTTCCGCACCCATCGTTGAAGATGTCATCTGGCGCAGCCATCTCCCTTCAGAGATGCCCTCGCTGGCGGCTTCCGTGCGTGCGACCATAGCCCAAACTCGCGAACACTTGCTGGATTTTATTCGTCTTGACGAGACCCCACCGCAAGGTGCAATGACATTATATGAATGGACGCAACCGACAACGTTAAGTTCGCTTCTGGCCGTTTATTCAGACCACATCTACCGCAACCAGCCCACGTTAGTACGCGAAAATAAACCGCTGCTCTCCCTCTGGGCGCAATGGTATATCGGCCTGATGATGCCCCCGCTCATGGTGGCTCTGCTGACGCAAAAAGAAGCCATTGATGTCGCGCCGGAACATATGCACGTGGAGTTTCACGAAACCGGGCGTGCCGCATGTTTCTGGATAGATGTACATCGGGATCACCAGACCACTGCACTCTCACCGCAACAACGCATGGAAACGCTGATTTTGTCAGCCCTGACACCGGTGGTTCAGGCGCTGGAATCGACGGGTGAGATCAACGCGAAACTTATCTGGAGCAATACCGGGTATCTCATCCACTGGTATTTAACGGAAATGAAGTCGCTGTTAGGTGAAGAACTGCTGACAACATTGCGTCAAACCTGCTTCTTTGAGAAACAGCTCTCCTGTGGTCAGGATAATCCGTTGTGGCGTACCGTCGTTCCACGTGAGGGACTGTTAGTACGCAGAACCTGCTGTCAACGCTATCGCTTGCCCGATGTTCAGCAATGCGGTGACTGCACGTTAAAGTAAGCGAGGAGCCGCAGCCCCTCGCCTGCACGATTACGCTACCTGCTGACTTTCCTCTTCTATACGCTGGGCTTCTTCTTTTTCCTGCGCCAGCAGTTGCTTCTCATAGACCTTAAAGAAGGGGAAGTAGATGATGGCAGAAACCAGCGCCAACACAACCACCAGGATCGCCGCACGATAATCCCAGCCTAACGCCCATGCCGCCCCCACCGGGGCCGGTGCGGTCCAGGGAACAACAGAAATAACGCGACCAATCAAATCCAGCTTCATCGCTGCCCAGGCCAAGACAGCATTCACCATCGGCGCAAGCAGGAACGGAATAAAGAACACCGGATTCATCACTATCGGCGTACCGAAAATCACCGGTTCATTGATATTAAAAATACTTGGGACGACGCTGAGGCGTCCAATCGAGCGTAAATGGGCAGAACGACTGCGCAGATAGCAAATCACCAGCCCCATCGTCGCCCCCGATCCCCCCACCACGATGAAGAACGTCCAGAACGCTTCCATAAAGATATGCGGCAAAGGAGCCCCCTGCGCCAACGCCGATTGATTCATGCCGAGGTTGGTCAGCCAGAACATTTGCAGCATCCCGGACACAATCGCCGCCCCGTGAATCCCGGCAAACCACAGCAGGTGGCCTATCAATACCGCCAGCAGTATCGCCGGAAGAGAATCGGCAGCAGACACCAGCGGTTTAAAGATTGCCATAATGGCCTGAGGGATCAGCATATCAAACTGCGACTGTATCACCAGGCTCAGCGGGTACAGCGTCAATACCACAACCAGCACTGGGATCAGGAGATCAAATGAGTTTTTGATCATCGGCGGCACTTGATCGGGTAAGCGGATCCCGATGTTGTGTGCCTTCAGGAACCGCATCATCTCAACGCAATAAATCGCCACGAGGATCGCGGTGAAAATCCCCGTCCCTCCCAGGCTATCAACCGGCATCGAACCTTTGGTTTTCGGTGCAGCAATCAGTAAAAACGCCATGATGGACAGCATCGCGCACATAAACGGATCCAGCTGATACGACTTCACATAGTGTTTACCCAGATTGTAAGCAATGGCGGCACATATATAGACCGACATGATCCCCATCGTCATATCAAACGGCGTGAGTATCTGGCCTTCAAATTGTTTTGCCAGATCCAGCCATGCGCGGGCAAATCCCCAGGTGGTATCCGGCGAAAAAGGAGGATAGGCAAAAACCAGCAGAAAAGATCCTACAATCATAAACGGCATTGCCGAAATGAAACCATCACGTATTGCCATCACATGACGTTGTGAAGAAATGCGCCCGGCGACAGGGCTAACGTAGTTTTCAACAAAGCGGAAAATCACATTAAACACAGCATGGTTAGTAGACATAGCCGCTCTCCTGTTGTGCAAAACCCTGTAAATGTGCTGGTATCAACACCACCACGTAAGGCCCGTTACCACTTTTCGCAACCGTGCCGGGAGGAACGCCAGCGCTACCGCTATTAAAGTTAAGTTTCATAGATGGCTCTTATTATGTGATACAGAGGAAGTGACAGCTTCAGTATTAATCGCCATTTCAACATTCTGCAACCGGTTACTGTAACCGGTTTCTTTGATTGTGAAGGTGATCGAAAAACTGCCGATGTTGCTATGTTGTTACAATAAAATATTTACAGTAACGCTTCCCCTATGACAAATTACGCCAGGCGGTTTTCTGCTATACAGGGCTGCGGATAAGCGAGAGGGAGAAAAGAGTGAGTTTGCAATCAGTGCGGCAGTTTTTTGCGCAACATGCGCCAGATATTGAAATCATCGAATTAGATCAAAGCACCGCCACCGTCGATCTGGCCGCAAAAGCCCATAACGTCGAACCAGGGCAGATAGCAAAAACGCTGTCACTAAAGGTGAAAAACGACATTATCCTGGTCGTCGCCAGAGGAGATGCGCGCCTCGATAATAAAAAACTGAAAAATACGTTTGGTGCCAAAGCGCGCATGCTGAGTAGCGATGAAGTGGTCATCGCAACAGGCCATCCCGTGGGAGGCGTATGTCCTTTCGGCCTGGAGACACCAATATCGGTATACTGTGATGTCTCGTTGAAACACTACACTGAAGTGCTCCCTGCGGCTGGAGCCACTCATAGCGCGGTTCGCATCACGCCAGAGAGGATAGCAGAACTGACTACGGCGACCTGGGTTGATGTGTGCCAGTGATCGATGTACCTTTCCATGCCAATAACTAAGCTGATACACCTTTTCTCAAGCGCGCCATAACGGGGCAGTACGACGAAAAGATGACGGTTCTGCAGAGCGTACATGCAACAGAATATCGGCAGCGTCCAGTAACCCGGCATCCGAACTCACTCCCAGTTTGGACATCACATTAAATTTATGCGCGCGAATCGTTTTAATGTTTCGCTCAAGCTCAATCGCAATCTGCAGCATCGAATAGCCATTCGACATATAGCGCAGAATTTCGCGCTCGGTTGGGCTAAGCATGCGACATTGATTGATATACCAGAGTTTTTTTGTATCCTCTGTTTCCCCTCTGACACACTCCAGCGCTGCAAATAATTCTTCCTGTAACACACTCAGCGTGGATGCTTTGCTAATCACGGCATCCAGTGGTGACGGTGACAGCGAGCCAATTAACCGCGCCTCATCATCATCATCGGCAATGACTACTCGCTTGATGCGAGGGTGTTTCACCGCCAGCTCCGTCAGATAAGCCAGACCGGTGCGGCGATCGGTTCTTTTCGCGGAAAGTGAAAAAATAACCGCGGAAAATGACGTCTGTGACATCGCCTGGCTGAAGGCAGGCTGTCGTGAAAAGGGATGGAGTCGGTATTGGTTATTCGGTCTGGCATTAAATAAATTATAAATACCCACACTGCTCATTACACACTTTTCTACCAGTGCGACATTTCTTTTGATACTTCTGTCTTCCATTCCGTGGTCTCTCCATAAACTGAAGGTAGATTCAATTCTCGTGCTCCTTGAGAACTATTTATCCAGGCATACATCTCCGCATTGCTGTGTATTGACAGACGACGCATCGCACTATTTTTCTGGGCGCTGATGGTCTTATTACTTTTTTTAAGTAATGTGGCAATCTGATTAATCCCCCAGCCCTTTCCCAGAAGCCGTAGCACTTTCCGTTCAGATAGCGTCAGAATAATTGAATGTACGCTAGGATCCTGTCTTTCTGGTGTTATGACCGGAGAGAGCAATACCGGGCTAATTCTGTCAGCATAAATATTCCCCGCATCAATAGCATTTACTAAACTGTCGATCGGTTCGGCATCGGATAACAGCGTACTGATTGGACACATCAGCAACTCAACGGCCACAGGATAATAATTTCGAGAAACGAGAAAGACCCAGTGAATATCGCGGTATTGGGGTAACAAAGAATAATATTGTTCGCAGATCAAACGCGGATGGCTACAATCTCCGGTTAAATCAGCGATGACCAGATCTGAACGTCGCAGTTGCAACAATGTCAGTTCTTCTACGGAGCGGCAGTAGGTCAGTTTGTAATCGGAGAAATGCGCCTGCATTACCCCTTTAAGCCCAGTTTGTATGATGGGTAATTTACTAATAATAATTGCGTTCTTGCAGCGTCCCAGCAACATAACTCCTCCATATTCACATGTCTTCAATCTTGCGCGCGCAAATATCACCTACAATCAAATAAAATAATCAATAAATAGACATGCGTTAAACAATAGACAGGATGAATTATTTATCCCTATTATAAATAGAGAATGGTGATGCTACATTCCCAATGGCATCACACTATAAATTTATCATGACATAATTACGCATAAGTACATTCATTGTACAATTAAAATAACTACATTAAATTATTAGCATTCCTTACGTAATTACTGTTCACCTCAGAAAATTTAGCCCTGGCTCAAGCGTGGGTCCACGATACGATTCCCTGCAACCTCCGAGTGACCTGTTTTTTTCAACACAAAGATTGATCTTATCCAGAGCCAACGGACTCGCGCTTCATGATAAAAAGAAGATATTCTTCATTAAGAGAGCATCTTTTAGTCAGAGCGAGCTATGCAAACAGAGCTGTCGTCACAAAGAACGGTTACACGGTTATGTATACAATGCGGGCTTTTTTTACTGCAACATGGCGCAGAAAGCGCGTTAGTCGATGAACTTTCCACCCGCCTGGGCCTGGCGCTTGGGATGGACAGTGTAGAAAGTGCCATATCATCGAATGCCATCGTCCTGACGACGATCAAAGACGGACAATGCCTGACATCGACCCGAAAAAATCAGGATCGTGGCATCAATATGCACGTCGTGACGGAAGTGCAACACATTGTTATTTTGGCAGAACATAATCTGCTGGACGAAAAAGGGGTAGAGAAACGGTTTAACCAAATCAAACCGCTGCGCTATCCCAGATGGCTGGTTGCTTTCATGGTCGGATTGTCCTGCGCCTGCTTTTGTAAGCTCAATAACGGCGGCTGGGATGGCGCGATGATTACCTTTTTCGCCAGCATGATCGCCATGTACATTCGCCAGATCCTGGCTTCCCGGCATTTGCATCCACAAATCAACTTTTGTATCACCGCTTTTGTGGCAACCACCATATCCGGGCTGCTGCTTACGCTACCGACGTTTAATCACACGCCTACTGTAGCCATGGCCGCCAGCGTGCTGTTACTGGTTCCCGGTTTTCCGTTGATCAATTCGGTTGCGGATATGTTTAAAGGACACATTAACACCGGCCTCGCTCGCTGGGCGATTGCCAGTCTGCTTACGCTGGCAACCTGTATTGGCGTGGTGATGTCTATGACCTTATGGGGGCTTCGCGGATGGGCGTGATCGATTTTATTTTGGCACTCATACAGGACATGATCCTTTCTGCCATCCCGGCAGTAGGATTTGCCATGGTCTTTAATGTTCCACATCGGGCGCTTCCCTGGTGTGCGTTGTTGGGTGCCCTGGGACACGGTTCCCGAATGGTTATGATGACCGCTGGATTCAACATCGAATGGTCCACCTTTATGGCCTCGTTGCTGGTAGGCTGCATTGGGATCCAGTGGTCACGATGGTATCTGGCACATCCGAAAGTCTTCACCGTTGCGGCAGTGATCCCTATGTTTCCAGGGATCTCCGCCTACACCGCCATGATATCCGCCGTAAAGATCGGTCATTTCGGCTATAGCGAAGCGCTGATGATCACCCTGCTGACCAACTTCCTGAAAGCATCATCGATTGTAGGCGCACTCTCAATTGGGCTTTCCGTGCCAGGATTATGGCTGTATCGCAAACGTCCGCGCGTGTAACGAGTGAACCTGTTTACCCCTTTGCAGATGGGGGAACCTTCCCTCATCTGCTGCTCTCCTCTTTCTCTGTGTTACTATAAAAGCAGTCCCTTCTCGGTTGTTGTTCAGTATTGAGAAACATTATGTCCTGCAAAATTTTGACTCCGGACGTCATCAGTATTGACGCCTTATTACACGATCACAACGCGGTGCTGGCGAAGTCGGCGGCTGGCGCTGTGGCTGTTTTTGCCAATAATGCGCCTGCTTTTTACGCCGTAACCCCAGCACGACTGGCAGAGTTGCTGGCGCTTGAAGAGAAGCTGTCACGCCCGGGAAGCGATGTAACCTTAGATGCCCAATTCTATGAAGAGCCGCAAGCGGCACCGGTTGCCGTGCCAATGGGTAAATTTGCGATGTACGCTGACTGGCAGCCAGATGCTGACTTCCAGCGTCAGGCGGCGTTATGGGGAGTGGCGCTAAGAGAGCCCGTCACCACAGAAGAACTGGCTTCATTTGTTGCCTACTGGCAAGCCGAAGGCAAAGTCTTTCACCATATCCAGTGGCAGCAAAAACTGGCACGCAGCATACAAATAGGCCGGGCCAGCAATGGCGGGATGCCCAAGCGCGATGTTAACAGTGTCAGCGAACCTGACAGCCATATTCCACCAGGTTTTAGGGGATAACGATGAAAAACGTTGGCGACCTGATGAAACGTTTGCAAAAAATGATGCCACCCAATGTTGAGCCGGCCTTCAAAACAGGCGAGGAGCTGCTGGCGTGGCAAAAGGAGCAAGGTGAAATTCGTGCCGCTGCATTGGCGCGTGAGAATCGGGCCATGAAAATGCAACGGACCTTCAACCGTTCCGGTATCCGCCCACTACACCAGAACTGCTCGTTCGAGAACTATCGTGTCGAGTGCGAAGGTCAGATGAACGCCCTAAGCAAAGCCCGCCAATACGTTGAAGAATTTGACGGCAACATCGCCAGTTTTATCTTCTCCGGCAAACCCGGTACGGGTAAAAACCATCTTGCCGCTGCCATCTGCAACGAACTGCTGCTGCGCGGCAAGTCGGTACTGATTATTACCGTGGCCGATATCATGTCGGCGATGAAAGAGACATTCAGCAATCGTGAGACCAGTGAAGAGCAACTGCTCAACGATCTCAGCAATGTGGATCTCCTGGTGATCGACGAGATCGGCATGCAGACAGAATCCCGCTACGAGAAAGTGATCATCAACCAGATTGTCGATCGCCGTTCGTCATCTAAGCGCCCAACCGGCATGTTAACAAACAGCAATATGGATGAAATGAACAAACTGCTCGGCGAACGGGTGATGGATCGTATGCGTCTGGGCAACAGCCTGTGGGTGATCTTTAACTGGGAAAGCTACCGGAGTCGGGTCACCGGCAAAGAGTATTAGCGTATTGGGAACACTCCTAAGACAGCCAGCGCTATACTGCGCTGAAAATGCATAACACGAGTTACACATAATGATGAAAACTACCAAACGTCTGCTGTGCTGCGCGGTTGCCGCCAGCACACTCATCTCCACCAGCGTTTTTGCCGCATCCTGGCAAGATTCGCTCTCTAGTGCGGCCAGCGAACTGAGCAAACAAAGTTCCACCTCGCAGGGCAGCTCCTCAATTTCTTCCCTGACCAGCCTGTTAAATGGCAGCAATCAGTCTCTGACGTCCAGCAGCATGAATAACGCAGCAGGGATTCTGGAATACTGTGCAAAACAGAAACTGGCTTCGGTCACTGACGCGCAAAACGTCAAAAACCAAGTGCTGGATAAACTGGGCCTGAGCACGGCTGAGCAGAAAAAAGATACCAACTATCTGGATGGTATTCAGGGAATGCTCAATACCAAAGATGGTCAGCAGCTTAACCTGAGCAACATTGGCAGCACACCGCTGGCCGAGAAGGTCAAAACCAAGGCCTGCGATCTGGTATTAAAACAGGGTATGAACTTCATTTCCTGATGCAACAAATGCCGCGCCCCGGCCATTTCACCACCGGCGCGGCATCAATCAATTCCACGAAAATATTTTCATACCAAATGAGTAGTGATTGCCCGCAAAAACCCGCATATCTAAACCAATTCTGAATAACAACCTCATTTAATGTCACTACAATTGCAGCAATATAACAACGCTATTACATTGTACTCTCAAAAAATGATTAGCCTGCCAGGCAATTGCCTGGTGTTACTGAGGATAGACCGTTGTCAGAATTGCTCTCCATCACTCTGTTTCTCGCTTCGGTACTGATTTATGCCTGGAAAGCGGGTCGCAACACCTGGTGGTTCGCCGCCACGTTAACGGTGCTGGGGATCTTTATTGTCTTAAACATCACGTTGTATGCCAGTGACTATTTCACAGGTGACGGCATTAACGATGCGGTCCTGTACACCCTGACCAACAGCCTGACTGGCGCGGGTATCGGAAAATATATCCTGCCGGGCGTTGGGATCGCCCTGGCGCTGACCACCGTTTTTGTCACGCTGGGCTGGATACTGCGCCGCCGTCGCCATCATCCGCATCATGTCGGTTACAGTCTGCTGGCCCTGCTGCTGGCGCTGGCTTCTGTTGATGCCAGTCCGGCTTTCCACCAAATAACTGAACTGGTCAAATCCCAGTCACGCGATGGCGATCCCGATTTTGCGACCTACTACAAAGAGCCATCAAAAACGATCCCCAATCCGAAGCTGAATCTGGTTTATATCTACGGTGAAAGTCTGGAGCGTACTTATTTTAACAACGATGCCTTCCCGGATCTGACCCCGGAACTCGGCACGTTGAAAAACGAAAGTCTGGATTTCAGCAACACCATGCAACTGCCGGGTACGGATTACACCATCGCCGGCATGGTCGCCTCACAGTGTGGCATTCCGCTGTTTGCACCATTTGAAGGTAACGCCTCGGCATCGGTTTCCAGTTTCTTCCCCAACAATATCTGTCTGGGCGATATCCTGAAGAACTCCGGTTATCAGAACTATTTTGTACAGGGCGCAAACCTGCGCTTTGCCGGGAAAGATGTATTCCTGAAATCCCACGGATTTGATCATCTGTACGGCGCTGAAGAGTTAAAGGGGGTCGTTGCAGACCCCGCTTATCGTAACGACTGGGGCTTTTATGATGATACCGTACTGGATGAAGCGTGGAAAAAATTCGAAGAGCTGTCACGCTCAGGGCAGCGTTTTTCACTGTTTACCCTGACCGTCGATACTCATCATCCGGACGGTTTCATCTCACGCAGCTGTAACCGTAAGCGTTATGATATTGACGGTAAAACCAACCAGTCCTTCAGTGCGGTCAGTTGCAGCCAGGAAAATATCGCCGAGTTTATTAATAAAATTAAAGCCTCACCGTGGTTTAAAGATACCGTGATCGTCGTCTCTTCCGATCATCTGGCAATGAACAACACCGCATGGAAGTATCTCAACAAGCAGGATCGTAACAACCTGTTCTTCGTGCTACGCGGCGATCAACCCCAACAGGAGACGCTGGCGGTGAAGCGTAATACCATGGATAACGGTGCCACCGTACTGGATATTCTGGGCGGCGACAATTTTATCGGCCTTGGACGCAGCAGCTTGTCCAGCGAATCCGTATCGGAAGTGTTCCTGAACATCAAAGAGAAAATGCTGGCGTGGAAGCCCAACATCATCCGTTTATGGAATTTCCCGAAAGAGATGAAAACATTCACCATCGATCGGGACAAAGAGATGATCTCTTTCTCAGGGAGTCATTTCCGCCTGCCGCTGCTGCTCCGAGTGTCGGATCAGCGCGTCGAACCACTGCCGGAAAGTGAATATTCAGCCCCACTGCGCTTCCAGCTGGCTGATTTCGCCCCGCGCGACAACTTTGTCTGGATAGACCGCTGTTACAAAATGGCGCAGCTGTGGGCACCGGAACTGGCACTCTCCACCGACTGGTGCGTATCACAGGGGCAACTGGGCGGGCAGCAGATCGTACAGCATGTCGATAAAGCCAACTGGAAAGGGAAGACGACATTTAAAGACACGGTCATCGACATCGAACGCTATAAAGGTAACGTCGATACACTAAAAATTGTCGATAACGATATTCGCTACAAAGCTGACAGCTTCATTTTCAACGTAGCGGGCGCGCCGGAAGAGGTGAAACAGTTTAGCGGAATTTCACGCCCTGAATCCTGGGGGCGCTGGTCTAACGCACAACTGAGCGAAGAGGTGAAAATCGAATACAAGGCTCCGTTGCCGAAGAAATTCGATCTGGTTATCACCGCGAAAGCCTTTGGTGACAACGCTAACCGCCCTATTCCCGTACGCGTCGGCAACCAGGAACAAACGCTGGTATTAAGTCAGGATGTCAGCACAACCATATTGCACTTTGATAACCCGACATCCGCCGACACGCTGGTGATTGTCCCACCCGATCCCGTCGCTACCAACGAGGGCAACATTCTGGGTCACTCGCCGCGTAAGCTGGGGATCGGGATGGTTGAAATCAAAGTGGTTGCTCAGGGCTCGTGACATGAAGTGCTGATCGTGCTTCGCTTATCGGCCTACCGCTAACCACCGTTATTGTCTGAAAAAAAACAGCGCCCAACACCGCACCGGGCGCTGCATGGCAACCTTATTCCAGACTGTTTACCGCCTGACGCATCCCTTGCACCAGAATACTTTCCAGATTTGCCGTCACCTGTGCAGCTAACCCTGGCAGCAATGTAAGATCATCCCCCCAGTGAGGCGCATCGCTGAGCACAGTGTCCACCAGTTCACGCAGCGTCAGATCGTTGCCGACTCGCGGCCACAGACTGGCATACAGGCTTATCCACTGCTCATCATCCTGTAGTGGGTAGCGTTCGCCCGCGCGTTCCCCGCGATAAAATGCCAACAATGCAGCAAGTGCAAACGTTAACCGTACAGGCCAGCGCCCATTCTGCTGACCAGCCAGCAGTTGCGGTAAAATACGGGTACGGAATTTTGTCATGCCATTCAGCGCGATGGAAAGCAGTTGATGGCGAATATAGGGGTTCTGAAAACGCCCACTCACGGCGCTGGCAAACTCACGCAGTTCATCAGCCGGAAGATCCAGAACCGGGATAATTTCCTCGCCAATTGCCTGCTCAACAAAGCGACGCACGTCAGCATCCTGCATTGCCTCCCCCACGGTATCCAGCCCACACAACCAGGCGACTGGCACCAGCGCCGTATGTGCGCCGTTTAGAATGGCAACCTTACGCTCTTTATACGGCTTGATATCGCTCACCACGCGGATGTTCAGCGGGCACTGCGCCAGTTTCAGCTCCCCGGCCAACCACTCTGGCCCCTGAATAACAAACAGGTAAAAATGTTCAGCGGTATCGAGAAAGGCATCGTGATAGCCCAGCGTCTCTTCCAGCGTAGCAGCCTCCTCTCGTGGGTAGCCGGTAACAATGCGGTCCACCAGCGTGGAGCAGAAGGTATTCGCTGTTTCCACCCAATCGGCAAACGCCGGAGGAAGCTGCCAGGCCTGCGCATATTGCAACACCAGGGCTTTAAGCGCCTCACCGTTATACTCGATAAGCTCACAAGGAATAATTACCCAACCTTTATCCACCGCACCAGCAAAGTGGTTAAAACGCTCCAGCAGCAGACGCGTCAGTTTGGCTGGAAAGCTGATCGGTGGCACATCATCAACCTTGTCGGCTGCGTGATAGCTAATCCCGGCTTCGGTGGTATTTGAAAACACAAAGCGAATATCCGCATTGTGCGCCAGCGCCAGATACGCGGCAAAGTCCTGATACGGATTGATCTCGTTATTGACCGAGCGGATCAGTCGCGCTTCGCTCACTGCATCACCCTGTTCGTTCAGGCCACGAATAAGCGTGGTATACAGCCCATCCTGAGTGTTCAACGACGGTGGAAAATCGGTATTGATCGGGCGAACAAGAGTGACACCCGCCTGCAGATCCGTTTTCTCGTTCAGGATATCCAGTTGCCAGTCAACAAACGCACGCAGGAAGTTTCCTTCGCCAAACTGGATCACTCGTGTTGGATAGCAGCGCCCTGGAAAGTCACGTCGATTCAATGTTTTCATCACACTCTCCCTATCAGAACGTAATCACGCCTTTAATCAGCTCACGGTTGTTGATCACATCCCGTTCATAGATCTCTGCCAACGTATCAAACGCATAGCGGTGCGTGAGCATCATGTCAGCCGTCAGTTTGCCTTCCGACATCAGACGCCCCACTTTGGCGAAATCTTCCGGTGTGGCGTTACGGCTGCCCATCATGGTGGTTTCTTTCTTGTGGAATTCGGGATCGGAGAACTGTAAATCACCTTTGAACAGCCCGACAAAAACGATGCTGCCGCCGTGGCGAATCAAATTCACCGTGTTGTTCATCGCGTGCTGATTCCCCGTAGCATCAATGACTTTTTGCGCCAGCGAGCCGCCAAACTGTGTGCGTAACTGCGCATCAAAATCTGCAGCGGACGGATCGATAACCGGAAGCCCTAATCGGGAAACCACATGCTCTCTGCGTGCTGGGCTGGTATCCGCAACAACCACCTGCGCACCATCTGCTTTGGCGATCGCCGCGGCACCGAGACCAATCGGACCTGCACCGACAACAAGAACATGTTCGCCAGGTACCACCGCCGCCCGACGCACCGCATGGGCGCTAATGGCATAAGGTTCGATCAATGCCGCGGCATGCGGGTCAATCCCCTGTGCATCCAGTAGATTCGTTACCGGAACGGATAAGTACTCGCTAAAGCCACCATCCTGGTGCACACCAATCACCGAAATCTTCTCGCAGCAGTTGGTACGCCCGCTCTGGCACGCCGGACACTGCTGGCACGCGACGTAAGGAATAACAGCTACCTGCTGACCATTTTTCAGATCTTGTATATTTTTCCCCAGCCCGACAATTTCCCCACATATTTCATGGCCTAACACACGCGGATAGCTGAAAAAAGGTTGGTTCCCGCCCCAGGCATGAATATCCGTTCCGCAAATCCCTACGGATTTAATTTTAATTAATGCTTCACCCTCACCCGGAATAGGTATTTCGCGTTCTTTCCAGACTAATTTTTTAGGTTCCTGGCAAATCAACGTATTCATCGTAGACATGACTCTGCTCTCCTGTTTTTTGTTGCCTCAGATATCAACGAAAATAAAAACACCGGAGAAAGCGGAAACATAATCTGTGAATCTCAACGCATAAAAATGTTTTAAATCGGGTTTTAATAGACAAAAAGGAGAAGCCATGAGCCGTTCGCAGAACTTACGCCACAATGTGATTAACCAAATAATTGATGATATGGCGCGTGGTCATATCCCTTCCCCTTTGCCTTCGCAAAGCGCACTGGCAGAAATGTACAACATCAGCCGGACCACCGTGCGCCACATGCTGAGCCATTTAGGTGAATGCGGCGTACTGACGCAAGTCGGTAGCCACTACGTGATCGTACGTAAACCGAACCATGATGACGGTTTTTCGTGTACTACAGCGTCAATGACCGAGCAAAACCGGATTTTTGAGCAGGCGTTTTTCACCATGATTAACCAGCGCCAACTGCGTGCGGGTGAAAGCTTCTCTGAACTGCAACTGGCCAGAGCCGCAGGCGTCAGTCCGGTCGTTGTACGGGAATATCTTTTAAAATTCGAGCGTTACAATCTGATTAAAAATGAAAAGCGCGGTCAGTGGAGCATGAAGCAGTTCGATCAGGCCTACGCCGAGCAGTTGTTCGAACTACGAGAAATGCTGGAGACTCACTCTCTGCAACATTTCCTCAACCTGCCTGACGATGATCCTCGCTGGCTGCAGGCCAAAACGCTGCTGGAGCGCCACCGGATACTGCGCGACAGCATCGGCAGCAGTTTTCGCATGTTCTCGCAACTGGACCGGGAATTCCATGCCCTACTGCTTTCTGCAGCCGATAATATATTTTTTAATCAATCACTTGAGATTATTTCTGTGATTTTCCACTTCCACTATCAGTGGGATGAAAGCGACCTCAAGCAACGCAATATCATTGCCATCGATGAACATATGACCATCCTCAGCGCGCTGATTTGCCGCAGTGACCTGGATGCTACCCTGGCGCTTTGTAACCATTTGAATTCAGCCAAACAATCGATGATTCGCTCCATCAACCAACGTTGCCATAATGCTTATTAAGAACAGATTAAAAACAGCAAACCATTACCGGGAGCACGGTTTTATAAAAATAAAAACGCCAGAAAAATACCTCTTGCCTATGCTCACGCTAAGTCGACTGCATTAAAAAACTTTCGTGAGCGGTGATGAAAAAATTGATTTATCACCGGTACTTTTTCAATACAGCACAGCCAATCACTGTGTAAAAATAAATTATTGAGGTTCAGGAGTCCGGCGTGGAAAAAAATAATATTACCCTCGACCCGAGTTCTTCGTTTGGCACCTCGTCATCTGCGGATATTAATGTTCCGCCAGAAGGCATGGTGCAACGCAGTAGTCGAATAAAGCGCATTCAGACCACAGCAATGATTTTATTATTTTTTGCTGCGGTGATTAATTACCTCGACCGCAGTTCACTGTCGGTAGCAAACTTAACTATTCGCGAAGAACTGGGACTCAGCGCCACACAAATCGGCGTGCTGCTGTCGGTCTTTTCTCTCGCATATGGTATTGCGCAACTTCCCTGCGGCCCGCTGCTGGATCGTAAAGGTCCGCGCATCATGCTGGGACTGGGGATGTTCTTCTGGTCGCTGTTCCAGGCGATGTCTGGCATGGTGCACAGCTTCACCCAGTTTGTGTTGGTACGTATTGGGATGGGGATTGGTGAAGCACCAATGAACCCATGTGGCGTAAAGGTCATCAACGACTGGTTTAACATCAAAGAACGCGGTCGTCCGATGGGGTTATTCAACGCCGCTTCAACGATCGGGGTGGCCATTAGTCCGCCTATTCTGGCTGCCATGATGCTGGTCATGGGCTGGCGCTGGATGTTCATCACCATCGGTGTGCTGGGTATTTTCCTCGCTATCGGCTGGTACATGCTGTACCGCAACCGCGAACAGATTGAACTGAGCGCCACCGAGCAGGCGTACCTGAACGCCGGCAGTGTCAACGCGCGTCGCGATCCTTTGAGCTTTGCCGAATGGCGCAGCCTGTTCCGCAACCGCACCATGTGGGGCATGATGCTGGGCTTTAGCGGTATCAACTACACGGCATGGTTATATCTGGCCTGGCTGCCTGGTTATCTGCAAACGTCCTACAACCTGGATTTAAAGAGCACCGGATTAATGGCGGCGATCCCGTTCCTGTTTGGCGCAGCCGGCATGCTGATTAACGGTTTTGTCACCGACTGGCTGGTGAAAGGCGGTATGGCGCCGATTAAGAGCCGTAAAATTTGTATTATCGCCGGGATGTTCTGCTCAGCTGCCTTCACGTTTGTCGTGCCACAGGCAACAACATCAATGGCTGCGGTACTCCTGATCGGTATGGCGCTGTTCTGCATTCACTTCGCCGGCACTTCCTGCTGGGGGCTGATCCACGTCGCTGTTGCCTCACGTATGACCGCCTCCGTGGGCAGTATCCAGAACTTTGCCAGCTTTATCTGCGCGTCCTTCGCGCCGATCGTTACCGGCTTTATTGTGGATACCACCAACTCTTTCCGCCTGGCGCTGATCATCTGCGGTTGCGTCACCATGGTAGGCGCGCTCGCCTATATCTTCCTGGTTCGTCAGCCAATCAGCGACCCACGTCAGGAGTGATGCTCTGTAAGGGTCCGGTAATCGTACATTACCGGACCTGCGCCAAAGCCCGCTATACTGCCTCCATGAAAATCACTTTCCGCCCCACAACTCAGGTCGATACCCCAATCCTGCCGGACATCGAACACTCCGCAGGACAGCGCTTCCTGCGCATTCCTTCACTGGCATGGCTCGCCGATGGTCACACCGTTACGCTCTCCCAACATCAGCACTATGTTGACAACGAGATGAGCTGGCTGGCACTGGCAGACAACTCTCCCGTTGGCTTTTTGCTGGCAGAACCGATTGCATCATCGCTGTTTATTGCTGAAGTTTCTCTGCATCTGGGCTGGCAGGGGAAAGGGATTGGTCGGGGGTTGATTCGCTACGTCGCTGAACAGGCGCGGGAAAAAGGATATGCATCACTCACACTGACCACCTTTCGCGATGTGCCATGGAACGCGCCCTTCTACGCCGGTCTGGGGTTTGAGATGCTGACAGATGAGGCGCTTTCTACACCACTGCGCCAGAAAAGAGAAGAAGAAGCAGCGCACGGCCTGGCGTTTGAATCACGCTGCGCCATGCGCCTGATATTGCGCTAATTGCCCGATGGCAGCTACGCCTTATCGGGCCTACGTAACCTTTCCCCGTAGGCCGGATAAGCGACAGCGCCATCCGGCAACTACGTAACCTTTCCCCGTAGGCCCGATAAGCGACAGCACCATCTGGCAACTACGTAACCTTTCCCCGTAGGCCGGATAAGCGCCAGCGCCATCCGGCAACTACGTAACCTTTCCCCGTAGGCCGGATAAGCGACAGCACCATCCGGCAACTACGTAACCTTTCACCGTAGGCCGGATAAGCGCCAGCGCCATCCGGCAACTACGTAACCTTTCCCCCGTAGGCCGGATAAGCGCCAGCACCATCCGGCAACTACGTAACCTTTCCCCGTAGGCCGGATAAGCGCCAGCGCCATCCGGCATCACAAGGCTTAGAACGTTTCCCAGTTATCACCGGCATCCGCTACCGCGGCTTTGCGTGGCAGTACGGTTGCTGGCGCGGGTTTTGCGGTCGCAACATCACGAGCACGCTGTTGATCATGCTGAATACGGAACACCGCTACGGCCTGAGTCAGACGGCTGGCCTGTTCTTCCAATGCGGCAGCGGCAGCAGCGGATTCTTCCACCAGCGAGGCGTTCTGCTGCGTCACGCGATCCATCTCAGCAACGGCCAGGCCCACCTGGTCGATACCGCGGCTCTGTTCATCAGAAGCCGAAGCGATTTCACCCATGATATCGGTCACACGGGTCACCGCATTAACGATCTCATCCATGGTTTCACCGGCGCTTTCTACCAGTGTTGAACCCACATCGACACGACTTACTGAATCTTCAATCAGGCTTTTAATTTCGCGGGCAGCCTGCGCACTGCGCTGGGCCAGGTTACGGACTTCACCCGCCACCACCGCAAACCCACGTCCCTGCTCACCTGCGCGCGCAGCTTCTACTGCAGCGTTCAACGCCAGGATGTTGGTCTGGAAGGCAATGCCGTCGATCACGCTGATAATATCGGCAATTTTCTGCGAACTGGAAGCGATATCACGCATGGTTTGCACCACGTTATCCACCACTTTTCCGCCTTTCTGCGCCGTTTCTGAGGCACTCAGCGCAAGATGGCTGGCCTGACGGGCGTTTTCGGCGTTCTGCTTCACGGTGGCCGTCAGCTGTTCCATGCTGGCCGCGGTTTCTTCCAGAGATGCAGCCTGCTGCTCGGTACGTGAAGAGAGATCGTTGTTACCCATCGCAATCTCGCTGGCACCGCTATAGATAGCGTTAGCGCCATTACGCACATCACCCACGGTATTCATCAGCTCACCCTGCATATGACGCAGGCTTTCTGCCAGTTGCCCAATCTCGTTGGACCCTTCCACATCAATGCGCTTTACCAGATCGCCGCTAGCGATATGACGAATGCTGTCAATCAGACGGTTCATCGGAGAAATAAGAGAAAGTTTAATACCGAACCAGACCGCGACAATCGCCGCCAGCACGGTAATCAGCACGCACGCCAGTACCCACATCGCCTGGCTGTAAGAGCTGTTGTTATCTTCAACTGCAATGTCATACAGGCGGTCATTCTGCTGCATGTAATTGACATATTGCTTCTCAAAACCATCCTGATAGCTTTGCGTCGGTTGATCAAAGAATGCGTTGATCTTCCCTTCACCCAACAGTTGGATCAGCTCCGCCAGCGCACCATGGTAGATGTCATAGGTGCGGTTGATCTCCTGGAAAGCGGCTTCACTTTGACGCGGGTCACGCGGGAGAGACTCATAGACCGCCCAGTTTTTTTCCGTCAGTTTCAGCGCCGTGCTCGCTACCTGCATCAGTTCAGCAACGGTCGCACCGCTGCCGATATTGCTCTGATCCATCATGTAGCGAATACCCGCCCGGTTAAGGGTGTTTCGCGTTTGCAGCAGTTCAACCCAGGTGGCATTCAGCGCAGACTGCTGCTGGCGAATGGTTTGCAGAACGGTAAAGTTCTCTTTGTCATTCTTAAGTGAGTTAAAGAACAACCCGCCCGAGGCCAGTTGTAAAACGCCAAATAGCGCCAATACCAGCAGTAAGCTGGTAACAATCTTCATTCGTTTTAACATGTTTTCTCTTTCCGCTAGACAGATGTCAGAATTTTCGGCCTGGAAAGGGAAAACTTTATGGAATTCGTGCTAACTGAATCGATCTCAGCATCGACGATTCGTCGATGTCCGCAGTCAACCCAGGATCTAAAGGCGTTTATCAGTGATCTCAATCACATAATTATCCCCACTCACCAGCACCAGGAACCGCTCACTGACACTTGGGACCGCTTAAGCTGACATACAACCACTCACTTATTTACCTTACTTTACGCGCGTAACTCTCTGGCAAGATCCTCCCAACATAGCAGTCAACTTATCTCCTCAAACACACAATCAACCCCCCAGCGGCCTCGGCCAATTATTAGGTTTTACTATGGATACGAAAAAGATATTCAAGCACATACCCTGGGTAATTCTCGGCATCATCGGTGCATTCTGCCTCTCGGTAGTGGCATTACGTCGGGGTGAACACATCAGCGCCCTGTGGATCGTGGTCGCCTCTGTTTCCGTTTATCTGGTGGCCTATCGTTACTACAGTCTCTACATCGCTCAAAAGGTGATGAAACTTGACCCGACGCGTGCCACGCCGGCGGTCATCAACAATGATGGTCTGAACTACGTACCAACCAACCGTAACGTGTTGTTCGGTCACCACTTTGCTGCTATCGCAGGTGCAGGTCCGCTGGTTGGGCCGGTACTGGCCGCGCAGATGGGCTACCTGCCCGGTACGCTGTGGCTGCTGGCCGGCGTGGTACTGGCTGGTGCGGTGCAGGACTTCATGGTGCTGTTTATCTCTTCACGCCGTAACGGCGCCTCTCTGGGTGAGATGATCAAAGAAGAGATGGGCCCGGTACCGGGAACCATTGCGCTGTTCGGCTGCTTCTTAATCATGATCATCATCCTCGCGGTACTGGCGTTGATCGTGGTAAAAGCGCTGGCAGAAAGCCCGTGGGGTGTGTTCACCGTCTGCTCAACCGTACCTATCGCGCTATTTATGGGGATCTACATGCGATTCCTGCGCCCAGGACGTGTGGGTGAAGTATCGGTGATTGGTATTGTGCTGCTGGTTGCTTCTATCTACTTCGGCGGTGTGATTGCACACGACCCGTACTGGGGCCCGGCGCTGACCTTTAAAGACACCACCATTACCTTCACCCTGATCGGTTACGCGTTTATCTCCGCGCTGCTGCCGGTATGGCTGATCCTCGCGCCGCGCGACTATCTGGCGACCTTCCTGAAAATTGGCGTTATCGTCGGTCTGGCTGTGGGGATTGTTATCCTCAACCCGGAACTGAAAATGCCGGCAATGACCCAGTATGTTGATGGTACGGGTCCGCTGTGGAAAGGTGCGCTGTTCCCGTTCCTGTTCATCACCATTGCGTGTGGTGCGGTATCTGGCTTCCACGCGCTGATTGCTTCTGGTACAACGCCGAAACTGCTGGCCTGTGAAACTGACGCGCGCTTTATCGGTTACGGCGCGATGCTGATGGAATCCTTCGTCGCAATTATGGCGCTGGTTGCTGCTTCCATCATCGAACCGGGTCTGTACTTCGCAATGAACACCCCACCTGCGGGCCTTGGCATCACCATGCCGAACCTGCATGAAATGGGGGGTGAAAATGCACCACTGATTATGGCGCAACTGAAAGACGTTACCGCACATGCGGCGGCAACCGTCAGTTCCTGGGGCTTCGTGATTTCGCCTGAGCAAATCCTGCAAACCGCGAAAGACATCGGTGAACCGTCCGTTCTGAACCGCGCAGGTGGCGCACCAACGCTGGCTGTCGGTATTGCTCACGTGTTCCACAAAGTCCTGCCAATGGCTGACATGGGCTTCTGGTACCACTTCGGTATTCTGTTCGAAGCACTGTTCATCCTGACCGCACTGGATGCAGGTACCCGTTCTGGCCGCTTTATGCTGCAGGATTTACTGGGTAACTTCGTGCCGTTCCTGAAGAAAACTGACTCCCTGGTTGCCGGTGTCGTCGGCACTGCGGGCTGCGTAGGCCTGTGGGGCTACCTGCTGTATCAGGGCGTGGTTGACCCATTGGGCGGCGTTAAGAGCCTGTGGCCGCTGTTCGGTATCTCTAACCAAATGCTGGCGGCTGTGGCGCTGGTTCTGGGCACCGTGGTACTGGTTAAAATGCAGCGTACCAAATACATCTGGGTGACCGTGGTTCCGGCAGTATGGCTGCTGATCTGCACCACCTGGGCGCTGGGTCTGAAACTGTTCAGCACCAACCCGCAGATGGAAGGCTTCTTCTTCATGGCGAATCAGTACAAAGAGAAGATTGCCAACGGTGGCGAACTGACCGCACAGCAGATTGCCAACATGAACCATATCGTCATCAACAACTACACCAACGCAGGCCTGAGTATTCTGTTCCTGGTGGTGGTGTACAGCATCATTTTCTACGGGTTCCGTACCTGGCAGAAAGCCCGCGCCATCAACGGTCGCTCTGATAAAGAAACACCGTATGTACCGGTGCCGGAAGGCGGCGTGAAGACCTCTTCACACCACTAAACTGAAGCCGGGTGGCGCACGCTTACCCGGCCTACATCACTTAGTGCCGCAGGCGTAATTGGCGCAGTCAGTTTGACTGCGGACAGCGCGCAGCAACCGGAGCGTACACGCAGTACGTGAGGATTGCGAGCACTGCCCGCGGTCAAAATGGCAAGTGAAATAGCCTGCATCTACGAGCTCAACATATATCCGGGGCGTTTCATGTTTGGTACTTTAGGTCAGGCAAAGAAGTATCTCGGTCAGGCGGCGAAGATGCTGATTGGCATTCCGGACTACGACAACTACGTCGAACACATGAAGACCAATCATCCCGATAAGCCGTACATGACCTACGAAGAATTCTTCCGCGAGCGCCAGGAAGCCCGCTACGGTAGCGGCGGAAGCAGTTGCTGTTAGAAGGAGAAGTGAATGACCCCGATTGCAGTTACCCTACTCACCGGTTTTCTTGGCGCGGGTAAAACCACCCTGCTGCGCCATATTCTCAACGAGCAGCACGGGTACAAGATTGCCGTGATCGAAAACGAATTCGGCGAAGTCTCGGTGGACGATCAATTGATTGGTGACCGCGCCACACAGATCAAAACCCTGACCAACGGCTGCATTTGCTGTACCCGCTCCAGTGAGCTGGAAGACGCGCTGTTAGACCTGCTCGACAACCTCGACAAAGGCGCGATCAATTTTGACCGTCTGGTTATTGAATGCACCGGCATGGCCGATCCCGGCCCGATTATTCAGACCTTTTTCTCCCATGAAGTGATTTGCGAACGCTACCTGCTGGACGGCGTGATTGCGATGGTTGACGCGGTACATGCCGACGAGCAGATGAACCAGTTCACCATCGCCCAGTCGCAGGTCGGCTACGCCGATCGCATCCTGCTGACCAAAACCGACATCGCCGGTGAAAGCGAAAAACTACGCGAGCGCCTGGCGCGCATCAACGCCCGCGCCCCGGTGTATACCGTCACGCATGGCGATATCGACCTTTCGCTACTGTTCGATACCAACGGTTTTATGCTGGAAGAGAACGTGGTCAGCGCCAAACCGCGCTTCCACTTTATCGCCGACAAGCAAAACGATATCTCCTCGATCGTCGTCGAGCTGGATTACCCGGTAAACATCAGCGACGTGTCGCGAGTGATGGAAAACCTGCTGCTGGAATCCGCCGAGAAGCTGCTGCGCTACAAAGGCATGCTGTGGATTGACGGCGAACCGAATCGCCTGCTGTTCCAGGGCGTCCAGCGCCTGTACAGCGCCGACTGGGACCGCCCGTGGGGCGACGAACAGCCGCACAGCCAACTGGTGTTTATCGGTATTAATCTGCCGGAAGACGAGATCCGAGCCGCGTTTGCGGGATTAAAGAAGTAATCTCCTGCTGAATTGCCCGGTGGCGCTGCGCTTACCGGGCCTACAAGTTCCGCTTCCCGTAGGCCGGATAAGGCGCAGCCGCCATCCGGCATATCTCCCCAACCGTTTATCGCATTCTTGCAGAGCGAGAATGCTGTTTTTCCTCTCTCCAAAAAACATTCATTAAAATGATCTTTAGCGGTAAACGATCACTATAAATTATAAAAACTCGTTATAAATGATCAACTTACAAATTTCTGGTAAAAAGGAGACTACCTACCCGAAGAAAAAATAAGCCTCTTCACAGAGGCCAGGACAGTATTTATGACATCAGGTAATTTCACCCAGACGGCCGCTTTTCTTTGGTCGGTCGCCGACCTGCTGCGCGGCGATTTTAAACAATCACAGTATGGCCGCATTATTCTCCCCTTCACCCTGCTGCGTCGACTGGAGTGCGTACTCGAAGACAGCAAAGAGGCGGTTCTGGCCCAGACCACAAAAGTTAAAGCAATGAACCTGCCGGAGGAGGCGCTGGAAAAACTGATCCTACGCGCTGCAGATGGTCTGATGTTCTTCAATGCCTCACCGATGGATCTCAGCAAAATGGGGCAAAATGGCATCAAGGCCAATCTGGAGAAATATGTTCAGTCTTTCTCCACCGATGCCCGTGAGATTTTCGAACACTTCAAGTTCAGCGAGTTTGTCGGCCAACTGGAAGAGGCCAACTTGCTGTATAAGGTGGTGCAAAAGTTTGCAACCGCAGAGTTAAGCCCGAAGGACATTTCGAACCATGATATGGGTCTGGTGTTTGAAGAGTTAATCCGCCGCTTTGCGGAAGGCTCTAACGAAACCGCCGGCGAGCACTTCACCCCGCGCGATATCGTACGCCTGACTACTTCGCTGGTGTTTATCGGCGACGACGACGCGCTCACCAAAGACGGTATTATTCGCACCATCTACGACCCGACGGCGGGAACCGGTGGGTTCCTCTCCTCCGGGATGGAGCTGCTACACAAACTAAACCCCGACTCGGTGATGCGCGCGTTTGGTCAGGAGCTAAACCCGGAGTCATACGCCATCTGTAAAGCAGACATGCTGATTAAAGGCCAGGATGTCAGCCGCATCAAACTCGGCAATACGCTTTCAAACGATCAGCTCCCCACCGAGAAATTCGATTACATGCTCTCCAACCCACCGTTTGGCGTGGACTGGAAAAAGATCGAAGGCGAGATCAACAGCGAACACGCACAGAAAGGTTTTGACGGACGCTTTGGCCCCGGCCTGCCTCGCGTCTCCGATGGATCCTTACTGTTCCTGCTGCATTTGATCAGCAAAATGCGCGATGCCCACAGCGGCGGCGGGCGCATTGGTATCATCCTTAACGGCTCCCCGCTATTTACCGGCGGCGCAGGCAGCGGCGAAAGCGAGATCCGCCGTTACATCCTCGAAGCTGACCTGCTGGAAGGCATCATCGCCCTGCCAACCGATATGTTCTACAACACCGGTATCGCCACCTACGTGTGGATCCTCTCCAACAAAAAAGCGCCAGAGCGCAAAGGCAAAGTCCAGCTCATTGATGGCAGCAACCTGTGCGGCAAAATGCGCAAATCGCTGGGTTCAAAGCGTAATCTGATGGGCGAAGACGATATCCGTCTCATCACCCAAACCTTCGGCGATTTTGAGGCGATAGAGACCACCACGCTGGAAGCACTGGGCCTGGAGAAAGCCCCGGAGCAAAAGTCCAGTCGTGGTCGTCAGTCTGCAACCGTAAAAAGCGAAGCGCCGAAAACTTTCGCCAGCAAGATCTTCCACAGCACCGATTTCGGCTATCGGCGCCTGACCATTGAGCGCCCGCTACGCCTGTCGGCACAAATTACCGATGAGGCTATTGCCACTTTATGCTTCGCGCCGAAGCCGTTTAACGCGCCGATGGAATGCCTGTTTGACGCGTTTGCCGCACACTGGCATACGGATAACTACGGTGATTTCTCTGCGTTAGAAGCCGAAGCCCGTGCGATTATCAAGGCCGAGTTTGCCGAGCTGAAAGAGAAGCAAATCAAAGACCTGCTCGACAGCAAGCTGTGGCTGGCCCAGCGCGGATTAATGGAAAAAGCCCGGCATATTCAGGCCGCGTTTGGCGATAAGCCTGGCGGCATTTCCGGCGTCAGCGATGACTTTAATCAGTTCCAGGTTGACTTAAAAAGCGCGCTGAAAACCGCCGGTGTGAAGCTGGATGCCAAAGAGAATAAGCAGTTTATCGACGCCGTGACCCGCAAAAACCCGGACGCCGCGCCGGTGGTGAAGAAGGTATTAAAAGAAGACGCCCAGCCGCTGTACGGCGCGTTTGCCTATCGCGGCCAGGTGGTCGAATTTGAGCAGGACGGCGAGTTGCGTGATAACGAGAACGTACCGCTCAATCCCGCCGTATCCACCAGCGATTTGATCGAGAGCTACTTCAAGGCGGAAGTGCTGCCGCACGTGGCAGATGCGTGGATCAACGCCGACAAGCGCGACGCGATTGATGGCGAGATCGGCATTGTCGGCTATGAGATCCCGTTTAACCGTCATTTCTATGTGTACACCCCGCCGCGATCGCTGGAGGAGATTGATGCTGATTTAGATGCGGTGAGTGCGGAGATTATGCATCTGCTGCGGGAGGTACACTCCTGATGGCTAAGTATAAGACGTATCCGGAGTATAGGGATTCCGGGGTAGAGTGGCTGGGGGAGATACCCATCAACTGGTCATTGAAAAAAGCAAAATATATATTTGAGAAAATACAGCGACCTCTTCGTAATATTGATGGTGTTGTTACTGCATTTCGTGATGGCCAAGTAACACTTAGAGTTAATCGACGAAATGATGGTTTTACAAACTCCGTGAAAGAAATCGGTTATCAGGGTGTACGCAGTGGTGACTTAATAATCCATGCAATGGATGGATTTGCTGGCGCGATCGGAGTAAGTGACTCCGATGGTAAATGTTCTCCAGTTTGCTCAGTATGCATTCCGTGGAAAAGAGAATCTGTAAATATATATTTTTATGGATACCTAGTTAGACAATTAGCTGTAACTGACTTTATTCTTTCTTTGGCAAAAGGCATACGCGAACGCTCCACAGAGTTCAGATTTAGTGAATTTTCAGGATTGGTTTTAGCAATCCCGCCAAAAGATGAGCAAGACAAAATAGTAGCCTTTCTCAAACACGAAACCATAAAAATTGATACCCTCATCGATAAACAGCAACAGCTTATTAAACTACTAAAAGAAAAAAGTCAGGCAGTGATTAGCCATGCGGTGACCAAAGGGCTAAACCCTGATGTGCCGATGAAAGATTCTGGTGTTGAGTGGCTGGGCGCTATCCCGCGAAATTGGAATTGCGTAGCTATAAAAAACATATGCAAGATAGTTAACGGCTCAACCCCTAAATCTAGTATTGAGGAATATTGGGATGGTGATATAGATTGGTTTACACCAACGGATCTGAGTCACAAAGAGACTATACAAGTTAATGATAGTCTGAGAAAGATAACTAATTCTGGTTTTTTATCATGTGGTACCACTATGGTCCCAGCAAATACTGTCATTTTATCATCAAGAGCCCCCATTGGTTCCCTTGCGATCACAAAAAAATCTGCATGTACAAATCAAGGGTGTAAGTCATTAGTTACTTTCAGTGCTCAATTAAGTAAATACATCTACTATTCTCTTTTAACCTTTAACTCCCCTCTAAATAATCTTGGTAGAGGAAGTACATTTTTAGAGTTATCCTCCGATGACTTAGGTGGGTTTAAAATATCACTTCCAAATGATGATATGGGAGAAATAATAAAATATATCGATATGACAATTTTAAAGATTGATAACTTAATCGAAAAACAACTCCAGCAAATCGCCCTCCTCAAAGAACGCCGCACTGCCCTTATTTCCTCCGCCGTCACCGGCAAAATCGACGTCCGCCACTGGCGCGCTCCAGACGAGCAAACCGCAGCCGAAGCGGAGGCCGTCGTATGACCCCCGACATCACCCGCGAGATCAACCTGCAAAACGACATCATCAACCAGATGTCCGCCAACGGCTGGATTGTCGGCAAAAGCGACGGCTACGATCGCGAACGCGCGCTCTACGTACAGGACACGCTGCAATTCGTGCAAACCACCCAGCCGCAGGAGTGGGAAAAATTCGCGAAGGTTTACCCCAATGACACCGAACGTCATTTTCTCGATAACCTGGTCACTCAACTGCAAAAAGCCGACATCAACGCCACCGATATGCTCTCGCGCAGTTGGGGCACGCTCGGCGTACTGCGTCATGGCCTGAAAATCCGCAACGCGCGCTTTTTTCTCTGCCAGTTTAAACCGGAACATACGCTCAACCCGGACACCCTCGCGCGCTATCGGCAGAATCTCTGCCGGATCGTGCCGGAGCTGGTCTACAGTCCGTACGCCAGTGCGCCCCAAGAAAACGATCTGAAGGCCAAACGCTGGCGTATCGATCTGGTGCTGTTTATCAACGGTCTGCCGGTTGCCACGCTGGAGCTGAAATCCGAGTTTAAACAGGCGGTACAGAACGCCATCACCCAGTATAAGAAAACCCGTCTGCCGAAAGACCCGGCTACCAATAAGCCCGAACCGCTGCTTACCTTTAAGCGCGGGGCGCTGGTGCACTTCGCCGTCAGCCAGTTCGACGTCTATATGGCGACCAAACTCGCGGGCGACGACACCTTCTTCCTGCCATTCAATAAAGGCACAAAAGTAGGCGGCGCGGGCAATGACATCCCGGAAGACGCGGGCCGCTATGCGACCGACTATCTGTGGAATGAAGTACTGCAGCCGGATAACCTGCTGAAAATCCTCGCCAGCTTCGTACATCTGCAAATCGAAGAGAAAGAGGACTGGAACGGGCAGAAGTACAAAAAAGAGAGCCTGATCTTCCCGCGCTATCACCAGTGGGATGTAGTCAACAAACTGCTACAGGCCGCGGCGCTCGAGGGGACCGGTAACAAATATCTGATCCAGCACAGCGCCGGTTCCGGCAAGTCGAACTCCATCGCCTGGACTGCGCACCAGTTGTCTCGCCTGTATGATGACAGCGGCGAGAAGCGGTTTCACTCGGTTATCGTGGTTACCGATCGCACGGTGCTCGACGATCAGCTGCAGGACACCATCTACCAGTTCGAACATGCCGACGGCGTGGTCGGGCGTATAAATAATAAAGAGGGCGATGGCTCCAAGTCGGAAAAGCTGGGCAGCGCGCTGGAACACTCGCAGCCGATTATTATCGTCACCATCCAGACCTTCCCGTTCGTACTGAAAGCGATTGAAAACAGCGTCAGCCTGAAACAGCGTAAATACGCGGTGATTGCCGATGAAGCGCACTCGTCGCAAAGCGGGTCCACGGCGCGGCAGCTAAAAGAAGTGCTGATGAGTGAAGAGCGGGACGACGACACGGTACTGTCATCAGAGGACAGCCTCAACGCCACCATTGCCGCGCGTCGCAACAGCGGCAATCTGAACTATTATGCGTTCACCGCCACGCCGAAGGCCAAAACGCTGGAGCTTTTTGGTCGCCTCCCGCACCCAGGCGAACCAGCATCGGCCACCAACAAACCGGCGGCATTCCACGTATACACCATGCGTCAGGCCATTGAGGAAGGCTTTATTCTCGATGTACTGAAAAACTTCACCAGCTATAAAGTGGCGTATCAGCTGCTGCAAAAGCTGGAAGATAAAGACCGTGAAGTGGACAGCAACCGGGCCAAAGTCAGGTTAAACCAGTGGGTCACGCTGCACGATTACAACGTCTCGCAGAAGGTGAAAGTGATCGTCGAGCACTTTCGCAAGCATGTGATGAACCTGCTCGGCGGGCAAGCAAAAGCGATGGTGGTCACCAGCTCACGCAAGGCGGCGGTACGTTACAAACTGGCATTTGATAAGTACATCGCCGAAAACCGTTATACAAAAATCAGCGCCATGGTGGCGTTTTCCGGCGAAGTCGAGTTTCAGGGGAGCGACCATAACAGCGAAGCATTACTGAACCAGAAGTTCACAGAAGCAAACATGAATCCGGGGCTGAAAGGCCGGGATATGCGTAAAGCGTTCGACAGCGATGATTACCAGGTAATGCTGGTCGCCAATAAGTTCCAGACCGGTTTTGACCAGCCTAAGCTGTGCGCCATGTATGTCGATAAAGCGCTCGGTGGCGTCGAGTGCGTCCAGACGCTTTCGCGCCTGAATCGTACCTATCCGGGCAAAGCGGAGTCCGGCACTTTTGTGCTCGATTTTTATAACGATCCGCAGGATATTCTGGATGCTTTCCAGCCCTATTATCAGACCGCCGAGCTGACCGACGTCAGCGATCCCCAGCAGGTATTTGATCTGTTTGAGAAACTACGTGCCAGCCAGATTTTCCAGTGGAACGAGGTGGATCAGTTCTGTGACGCGTTTTTTACGAAAAACAAATCCAACGCCGCCATCAGTAATATCTGCCGCCCGGCCGTTGAGCGCTGGCAGAAGCGCTATGCCCTCGCTATCGACGCTTATCTGACCGCCAAAGAGATGTTTGAAAGAACCAAAAAAACCGGTGATGTAGTGCTGATCACCAATGCCGAAAACAGCTTTAAAGCCTGTAAGCAGGAAAAAGATCGGCTGGAGATTTTCAAGAAGGATCTCGGCAGCTTTGTGCGCTTCTACGAGTTTATGTCGCAGATCGTCGAGTACGATGACAAAGATCTGGAAAAGCTCAGCTTGTTCGCCCGCCATTTAAGACCTTTGCTGCACGAACAGCGACTGGAGGAAGATGAGATCGATCTCAGCAACGTGGAGATGAGCCACTATCGCTTATCGAAGATCCACGAACAGCATCTGAAATTACAGGAAGATGCTGCGGAATATACGCTTGATCCCAGTAACGATGTGGGTACGGCAAAACCAAAGGACAAGAAAGAGGAATTTCTGTCGCATATTTTATCGCGAATGAATGAGCTGTTTATCACCGATCATCTGACGGATAAAGATATGCTCAGCAGCGCAATGACCGTGTTTAATAAAATCACTGAGAATGAAACCGTGATGAAACAAATAAAAAATAACAGCCCTGAGCAGGCAATATTAGGCGGTTTTTTCAAAGCGGTGGACGACGCGGTGATGGACAGCGACGAAGCGCGGCAAGAATTTATGCTGCAGTATTTATCAAACCCGCAGTGCGCTAAGGGCTTTGCCCGCCTGATGTTTGATATGGCGACGGGTCATTTCGCGTTGCCTGCTTAAGGTTTTGATTATTGCCGGATGGCTTATCCGGCCTGATTTATATTTCTCATCAATAATTCCAGTTACGTCTTTATTATTACCGATTTTTAGATAGCTTTATTTTTATTTACTGGGTAGATTTACAGGTGTTATTTATCGCAAGACGCTCGTGCTGCAACACGAGCGTCTCGCTAATCACAATCACTATTTTCAAGGAATAGCCATCATGACTACCCCGCATTCTATTGCAGAATTCAACGATCCAGAAGTCTCCCCGGCAAATAATCGTCTGGGCACCGTTAGCTATGCGAGTCGCTACCCGGATTACACGCATGTCCCGGCGATTATAATGAAAGGCCAGTGGCTTGAAGCCGCCGGTTTTACCACCGGCACCCCATTCGATATCAAAGTGATGCCCGGCTGCATTGTGCTGACGACAAAGCTGCCGGAGCCGGAAGAGCCCGCGTTATTACAGTCGCTGCATCGGGTGTGCAAGCTGTCCGCGCGTAAACAACAGCAGGTGCAGGAGTTTATCGACGTGATTTCAGCCAAGACACGCAGACAGGGATAATCCCCGCTGAAAACGCCCGGTGGCGCTACGCTTACCGGGCCTGGAAATTCCGCTTCCCGTAGGCCGGATAAGGCGTTTACGCCGCCATCCGGCACTAACTCCCCACTTACTCGGTAATCACAAACCGCGTCGCGGCAAAGCAGTTGAGCACCCGATGCACCAGAAACACCATGGTGAGCGTTGCCATCAGCGCGACGGTGACGGAGGTGATGCGGTACAAATCGCTGAACACCAGGTCCTGATCCGGGTGCAGGTTCTGGCCGAACATAATGCCGATGGTAGTGATACTGGCAAAACCCACGCCCGCGCCGACTTTTTCCATCACGTGCAGGCGGGCGCTGAACGCCAGCCCGAGGCCAATCAGCGGCATCATCAGCAGCATATGGTTACTGAAATCATAGATAAGCAGCTGCACCAGCAGAATATACAGGCAGGCCAGCACCACGCCGACCACGCGCCAAATCGAGCTAATCACCGCGCCTCGATAGTGCATCGGGAACAGGATCAAAATCCCCGCCATCAGCGCCGACAGCGAATCACTCAAATCACAGATCTGGAAGACCACAAAAATCATCGTCGCCACCGTGCCGGAAAGCAGCGACTCATGGCGCACCCGGGCGGCATCTTTCTCAATGCGCGGCGGCGGCTGGCGCGGCTCCACGTCCGGGATCAGATAATGCAGCAGCGCGCTCAGCGCCACCGCCATGACGCAGGCTTCCATATTGGAGAACATCAGCGTATGCCAGTTGGTGGTGGGATAGCTCATAAAGTTGAGCATCGTGCTCTGGCACACCCCCCCCATCGAACCGAGCAGAAACAGCGGCCCTTTACTCATAAAACGAAAACGCATCACATACAGGCCAAACACCACCAGCGTCATGATCAGCGGCCACTGCGACAGATAACCGACAATCAGCACCATTTCAACGCAGTTCACCGCCGCGCTGAACACGAACTGGGTTGCCACATGGCGGTTAAATACCGGCACCAACGACAGCAGCATCAGCGGATAAACCACAAAGAACACGCCGTACTGCACGTTGTAAAAGGTCGAAATACTCAGTGCGATTGTCCCGGCGACGGAAATACGCAGGGTCTGGCGAAAATCATTGGCGGTGTAGACAATGTTCCCGTGCGGGGTAAAAACATGGGCCAGGGTGTTAATAGACATAGTGCAGCCAGCTAACGAGATGGATCTGCGCCCCGGCGAAGGTGCGTGCGAACATTCCTTCGCTGTTATACAGCTGTACCGTGGCGCGTGCCCCGGTCGGTAGCGGCGTGTCGAGCGGTTCGTTCAGCGCCACATGAATGCGCATACGCTGGGCATCGCGCACCCAGCGGGTTGACTGTTCCGGCTGCGACAGCTGGCCGTTAACCTGCTCCTGACCCGCCAGAATACCGGCATCACTACTGGTAACGCGGGCAGAGAAGACCTTGCCCGGCATGGCATCGAACACCACGGCGGCATTGGTATTTACCCGAGTGTGGCGCAGGCTTTTCTCGCGAAAGTCAGCCACAATATCCGTCTGGTGGCTGACCAGCGCCAGCAGCGGCGTAGCTGCAGTGGCATACAGTCCGGGGTTGAGCTGGAGGTTGCTCACCGTGCCATCGGTTTCTGCATGCACCTTCGTCCAGCCGAGATTCAGCTGAGCCTCGTCCAGCGCATTGCGATATTTTTGCAGCGTGACATTGCGGCCATCATCGCGCTCGCCGCGCTGGATCAGCAGGTTCTGAATACTGGCACTCAGCGCGGCGACCGACTGTTCACTGGTCTGCCAGGTGGTACGCACCTTATCGAGATCGGACTGCGAGACGTTCTGCATCGTACTCAGCCTCTGGTAGCGGTCGAAGGTGGTCTTATCGTTGCGGGCAGTGAATTGTGCGGTACGCAGATTGGCGCGGGCAGAGGCAATCTGCGCGTCCAGTTGCTGATTGCTCAGCTTCGCCTGCTCAAGGGCGATTTGCGCGGCTTCGACCTTATTGATAAACGGTGTCGGATCCAGCTCGTACAGCAAGTCACCCTTCTTCACCTGGCTATTGTTATGCACATAAACCTGCGAGACGTAGCCGGAAACACGCGAGGAAACAGGCGTTACCACGCGCATCACCGTGGAGTCCGGCGTCAGCGGGATCCAGATATCGGCAACGATAAACCAGGCGAATATTACCAGGAAAGCGGCAATACTCACCCTTACCCAACGGGCAAATTTTTGTTCTGGGGTCATCATAGTTTTTTAGATCTTGTTATCTTCTTCGCGGATTGTCCGCAAATTGCAGGCGATTTGATTGAGCGTAGCGCTGAAGGAAGCGAGTTCCGCTTCAGGAATGGTGCAGGTGACGCGATGTTGGTATGTCTCAATCACCCGGTTAAGTTCTTCAAGCCTTAAGCGGCCGTGCGCGGTCAGCGTTAGCAGGCGGATGCGTTTGTCATAAGGCGATGTGGAACGCAGCAGATAGCCCTGCTTTTCCAGCTGCGAGAGGGTGCGCATCAGCGGCGGCAGTTCAATGCCCTGCATTTGTGCCAGTTCACTGACCGAGACGTTGTCTCCCAGTTGATACAGTTGCATCAGTACCGTCCAGCTGGACTGCGTCAGGCCTGTATCGGTGATGGCAGCATCAATAATGGCCCGCCACTGGCGTACCACCATTGCCATGCGCATCCCCATTGGGCGGCGGGCAAACAGTTCATCTTCAGTCATGTTTCTTTCCCCTCATCGCGGAGAAGAAAATAATACTTATCAGGGTAAGTATCAAGAAACATACTAACCAGAAGCATGAATTGATAAATGTGGTGAATATAAAAGTAGCCGGGCTACGGTAGCCCCGGCCTTTGTTGGTGGAAGAAAAATCACTCCACCTGATCGCGTCGCAGCCCGACGTCCCGCAGCCGTTCATCGCTCATATGATGCAATACACGTCGCGTTTGCGCCCGTAGTCGCCACCGTTTTATTGCCTGCCAGATCTGCACCAATCCAATAAACGGCTGCTTTGCTTTATTCTCGTGAAATTCCATACCTTACCTCCCCGTCTTGCCAGAGGCTTTATCTTCCCGGATTTGGCCAGGGACAATACAGACTCACAAAGTACTTTTCTTTAACATACAGATTGGTTAAAAAGGATTCTGCATCGCATTAATTACGCCAATCTGTACTGGTTTTTTAATCTGTATGGTACCCATGAGGGATACAGCATGACCCGTTACCAACATCTGGCCAACCTGCTGGCCGAACGTATTGAGCAAGGGCTGTACCGTCATGGCGAAAAACTGCCCTCGGTGCGCAGTCTGAGTCAGGAGCATGGTGTCAGCATCAGCACTGTACAGCAGGCTTATCAGACGTTGGAACAGCGCCAGTTGATCACCCCGCAGCCGCGCTCTGGCTACTTTGTCGCCCCACAAAAAGCACAGCCCCCCGTACCGCCAATGTCACGGCCAGTGCAGCGTCCGGTCGAGATAACCCAGTGGGATCAGGTGCTGGATATGCTGAAAGGCAACGCGGACAAATCCATCACGCCTTTTAGCAGTGGCGTGCCCGATATTAATCAACCCAGCCTGAAGCCGCTGTGGCGCGAACTCAGCCGCGTGGCGCAGCACAACCTGCGCGCGATACTGGGCTACGATGAAATCTCCGGCTGTCGTGAACTGCGTCAGCAGATTGCGCGGTTGATGCTGGACGGCGGTTCGGTGGTCAATGCAGATGATATTGTGATCACCAGCGGCAGTCAGAGCGGAATGTCGCTGGCGCTGCTGACGGTCTGCCAGCCCGGAGATATTGTTGCCGTCGAGTCACCCGCCTACTATGGCACGATGCAGCTGCTGCGCGGCCTGGGGATCAAGGTGATTGAGATCCCAACCGATCCGGATACCGGGATCAGCATTGAAGCGCTGGAAATGGCGCTGGATCAGTGGTCGATCAAAGGTGTGCTGCTGGTACCCAACTGCAACAACCCGCTCGGATTTATTATGCCGGATGCGCGTAAGCGAGCGGTGCTCGCCCTCGCCCAACGCCACGATATTGTGATTTTTGAAGATGATGTGTATGGCGAGCTGGCAACGGAGTACCCGCGCCCACGCACCATTCACTCCTGGGACAGCGACGGTCGGGTTCTGTTGTGCAGTTCGTTTACCAAATCCGTAGCACCAGGTCTGCGCGTCGGTTGGGTGGTTCCCGGTCGCTATTACAACAAGCTGCTGCACATGAAATACGCCGTTATCGGCACCAACGTTCCCGCTACGCAGCTGGCGGCGGCGACCTTTGTGCGTGAAGGTCATTACCATCGCCATATCCGACGCATGCGCCAGATTTATCAGCGCAATATGGAAATCTACACCTGCTGGGTGCGGGAGTACTTCCCCTGCGGCATCTGCGTCACCCGACCAAAAGGCGGCTTTATGCTATGGGTCGAACTGCCGCAGCAGGTCGATATGGTCTGCGTCGCTAAGCAACTCTGTCGCCTGAAAATCCAGGTCGCACCGGGTTCGCTGTTCTCCGCATCCGGAAAGTATCGCAACTGCGTGCGCATCAACTGCGCATTGCCGCCAAACGAGAAGCATCAGGAAGTAATGCAAAAGCTCGGCGAGGCGGTAAAGGTGGCGATAGAGTAAATCGGTACACCCGGCTACGCCTCTGCCTTGTGGCTTAAGCCCTGAATATCTTCAGCGGAAAGCCGGGTAATTTTTTGTACCGTGCTGATATCGATGCCATCTGCCAGCATGGTGCGGGCAATACGTAGCGCCTCATCACGTCGCCCCTCTATCAGCCCTTCCTGTAACCCTTCCAGCCTGCCTTTTTGTAGCCCTGCCTCATGCAATCTGTCCGCGATCGTCATCAAATGCTCCTTATGCTGCGGTGAACGTTCGGCAATTGCACTGATAAACGTATTGAAGCGAGGTGCATCGCCGGTTCGCAAAATATAATTAAACAGCGTCTTTAGCTGACTGTCATTAGTCGAGCCGTTAACTAACAGGGAAACAAGTTGCTCGACCAGCCCCATAAGATCGCGCTGACGGATATGTTTTTGGATCAACTCCAGCAGCGCCATGCGTCGATGCTGCACAATTTCGTCATCTGGAATAACGGTAATATCCACCAGCGGAAACGCCGCAGCATACAGCTGACGAGCCAGTTTCGGGTTGGCAAACTCGTCCAGCCAGCATAGAGAATAAGGGTACGGGCTTTTAGCGCCGTGATAAAACAGCATCGGCACCACCAGCGGCAGTTGCTGATGCCCGGCATCTAAATGTTTCTGCATGGCCGCTACCGCGTAGCGCATCAGTCTGAATGCCATATGCGCATCCGGGGTGCTTTGGTGTTCAATTACCACATAAATATATCCATCCCCTTCCGTCGTTTTCACCGACCACAACACATCGGAGTAATACGCACGTAAATCCTCTTCAATAAAACTATCTGACTCGAGTTTCAGCGTCTGAAAATCGCAAAGTTCGCGCAGCGAAGCGGGAAGATGTATTTGTAGAAAATCCCGAGCTGTCTCTGGGTGGCGCAAAAACGTTTTAAAAACCGCATCATGCGGTGTGGAAGTCGGTGCTGTATTCATGGCGGTCCGTCACCTGGAAATAAGATGCCATGACTTTAGCGTCAGAAAACTGCTCCCTCACCTGTGACTTTCTCTCTTTGCGAGACGTTATCAGAGATAAAAACGTCCCTTTGTAACGTCTGCATTTGTCTGGAACACGTCACGCAGAATCGCTATCTCAATGCACATTCCCGCGTTAACCCCCTTTAATTCCTACGCATTAACCCGATAAACTCGTTTAATTATCATCCAATCCGCATTACACTGCGGGAGGTTATTTTCCGTTCAACGTTCTCTTCCCGAGGTGTAATGTGCTGATTGTCACTTGTAATCGTTACGTTTTCTGACCTGAGTCAGAGAGGCGTATTTCCTGTTTGCGTTTCACGCAGGCAGCGTTTTTGATTACATGAAATTCAGTACATCTGCAGTCTGTTTTTTCTGTCACCAGCCAGGCGTCTCTAAGACGGTATTGAATTTCGCTATTCCCGTTGAGGGTTTTCTCCCGACAAGGAGTTGTTTTATGCAACGGATTCTCGCGTTTTTCGCTCAACGCGCCACAACGCTATTTTTCCCTATCGCGCTGATTTTGTATGACTTCGCGGCCTATCTGTCGACGGATCTGATCCAGCCCGGCATCATCAATGTAGTGCGAGATTTCAACGCTGATGTCAGCCTGGCTCCTGCTGCAGTCAGTCTGTATCTGGCGGGTGGGATGGCGCTGCAGTGGCTGTTGGGGCCGCTTTCCGACAGGATTGGCCGCCGACCGGTACTGATTGCCGGGGCGTTAATCTTTACGCTGGCCTGCACGGCGACACTCTTCACTACCTCGATGACACAATTTCTGATCGCGCGTTTCGTGCAGGGCACCAGCATCTGCTTTATCGCCACAGTCGGTTATGTCACGGTACAAGAGGCATTTGGGCAAACAAAGGCCATTAAGCTGATGGCCGTTATCACTTCCATTGTACTGGTGGCACCGGTTATCGGCCCGCTCTCCGGGGCGGCGCTGATGCACTTTGTCCACTGGAAGATCCTGTTTGCCATTATCGCCGTCATGGGGCTTATCGCCCTGGTTGGGTTAGCCCTGGCGATGCCGGAGACCGTCCAGCGCGGTGCTGTGCCGTTCAGCGCGTGCAGCGTACTGCGTGATTTCCGCGACGTTTTCCGCAACCGGGTGTTCCTGTTTGGCGCAGCCACGCTGTCGTTAAGCTATATCCCGATGATGAGCTGGGTGGCGGTCTCGCCGGTGATCCTGATTGACGCGGGCGGTATGACCACATCGCAGTTTGCCTGGGCACAGGCTCCGGTATTTGGCGCCGTGATCGTGGCCAACATGGTCGTCGTACGGTTTGTGAAAGATCCGACCCGACCGCGCTTTATCTGGCGGGCGGCACCTGTTCAACTGAGCGGGCTGGCAGTGCTGATTGTCGGTAACTTACTGTGGCCGCACGTCTGGCTGTGGTCGGTGCTGGGAACCAGCCTGTATGCGTTTGGTATTGGGATGATCTTCCCAACGCTGTTTCGTTTTACGCTGTTTTCCAACAACTTGCCGAAAGGTACGGTCTCCGCATCACTGAACATGGTGATCCTGACGGTGATGGCCGTTTCTGTCGAAGTCGGGCGCTGGCTGTGGTTTAACGGCGGCAGACTGTCGTTTCATCTGTTGGCGGTGGCCGCCGGGATCATTGTGGTATTTACGCTGGCGGGTTTATTAAAACGGGTACGCCAGCATGAAGCAGCTACGTTAGCCACTGAAAACTAGCCTGTCAGATGCTTATCCGGCCTGTCACAATGACATAGTAGTAGGCCGGATAAGGCGCCTGCGCCGCATCCGGCTAAGATCACATCACCTTACGCAATGCGGGCAAATCCTGCGTCCAGATCGGCAATCAGGTCATCAACATCTTCCAGGCCAATATGTACCCTGACCAGCGTTCCGCTGAAATCCACATCCCCGGCCGGGCGGATGCTGTTCAGTTCTTCCGGCTGGTTAGCGAGGATGAGTGACTCAAATCCGCCCCACGAATAGGCCATATGGAACAGCGAAAAGTTATCGAGGAAATTCGCCATCTGTTCGTCGGTCAGCCTCTTTTTCAGCACAAATGAGAACAGTCCCGAGCTTCCCGCAAAGTCGCGCTGGAAATACTCATGCCCCGGACATTCCGGTAATGCCGGATGATTCACCCGCGCCACCTCCGGTCTTGCCGACAGCCAGCGAGCAATATGGATGCTGCTCTCCTGATGCTGCTTAAGACGTACCGCCAGGGTACGCAGTCCGCGGCTACCGTTGTAGGCCGTATCGGCATCCAGCGTTTGCCCCATCAGGTAAGAATTTTCACGCAGACGATCCCAACAGCGGGCGTTCGACACCGCCGTGCCCAGCATGCCGTCCGAGTGACCGATGGTGTACTTCGTCCCTGCCTGAATGGAAATATCCACGCCATAATCCAGCGCTTTGAACAGCACGCCCGCCGCCCAGGTGTTGTCGATCATAATGACAATCTCCGGATTCACCGCGCGTATAGCCTTCACCATTCCCGGCACGTCCTGAACTTCCATCGTGATTGAACTCGGGGACTCGAGGAACACCACCTTTGTTTCCGGACGCAGAAGATCGACGATACCCGCGCCAATCAGCGGATCGTAATACGTGGTTTCCACGTTGAATTTACTCAGGATCTTATTGCAGAAATCCTGGGTTGGCTCGTAGGCAGCACCTGTCATCAGAATATGATCGCCACTTTGGACAAACGCCAGAATCGCATTAGTGACCGCCGCAGCGCCGCACGGGTACAGCGCGCAGCCTACGCCGCCTTCCAGCTCACTCATTGCTTTCTGGAAAGCAAAGTGGGTGTAGGTTCCGCGACGACCGTAAAACAGTTCGCCGTTCGCACGGTTCGCGGTGGCAAATTTTTTGTCCTTCACAGTATCAAACACCAGCGAAGAGGCACGTTGGATCACCGGATTCACCGCGCCCTGGGTGTAGCGTTTATCGCGTCCAGCCACGACCAGATGTGTTTCAAGCTTCATTGCGTCTTTCATAACTTCTCCTGTTCTTAATCCGTGTGAAAACCTATACCACCGCAGCAGTAGAGTTGATTTCAGTATTGGTCTGCTTTTTTCCAGCGAACCGTTCAACAATCTGCGCCGCATTCAAATCATGGATAACGTTAATCAGTGTGGCCGGCGCATCGGTAATGGTGCCCAGTACCACCAACATCGGGATCGCTTCCATTGGCAGGCCCAGCGTGGTGACGATAAAAATTTCACCGAGGAATGCCCCGCCCGGCACACCGCCGACGATAATGGCGGAGAGCACCGCAATCAGCATGGTCAGGAAGAAGGTCTCAGTAGTGAACTCCATGCCCAGCACGGAATAGATAAAGACAATTTTCAGTGCGGCAATCATCGCTACGCCGCCTTTATTCAGGTTAACCAGCAGCGGAATAGAGACATCAACGATTTCCGGGTTGATCCCCATCGCCTTACCGGCACGCAGCGTCACCGGCAGCGTTCCCAGCGAAGAACAGGTCCCCAGCGCGGTAGCCGAGGGTTCAATCGCATTGCGCCAGAAGGCTTTCACCGCCGGAATGCCACCGCCTATATATGAATAGAGAATAGAGCCAAAAACGAAGTAGACCAGCGTGGCGACCATAAACAGGCCAATGGCGCGGGCAAAGGTTAACAGCAGCGCAGAGTCCTGGCTGGCCATGGTGGCAGCGAAATAGCAGCCCAGACCCACCGGTGCGACCTTCATAATGATCGAGACGATCTTCATGATCACGGTATTTGCATCTTCCAGCAGCGACGCAATACGTTTACCCGCCTGATCCGATTGACCAATCGCGACCCCGGCAATGATCGCCATTACGATCAGCGCCAGAATATTGGACTTAGAAAACAGCCCGATAAAGTCGCTGGTGGTGATCATGCTGACAAAGTCCATCTTGCCGCTGCCCGCCTGCACGGACTGCGAGAGATCGATAGTGACGCCCTGCGCCGGGTTATACCATAGCGCCAGCGCTACGATCCCGGCCGCCGGAATAAAAGCCATCGCGATCGAAATAATAAAGATGATCGCCATAATACGTCCCAACCTTTTCAGGTCGGTCATACTGGCGATAGACGACATGACGCTGATCCCCACCAGCGGCACAATAATCATAAATAACAGGTTCAGGAATATCTGACCTATCGGCTGGAGTTTGCTGGCAAACGTCGGGGCATAAATACCTAATAAGCCGCCAATCACCAGAGCAACTAATAAAATAATCGACGATCTGTAGGGTTCGAGTCGTGACCACATAATCGGTACCTTTAGAATAATAATTAATGAGATTAAATTCACAATGTGATGAGTTTCCGTTTCGCCTCCTTTTATTTTGTGACGTAACTCACCTAAGTTGTTATTTTTTCATTTTGCCAGCAGGTTGTTTCCTGTGATTCAATAGTTGCATGTTTAAAAGGCGAATGTAACGGCCTATTCGTACCGTTTTTGCAAATCACTTGTGAATAAAAGGAAACTATGAGTACGCCGATTTCACTCAAGCATCTGGAGTTTTTCGTCAAAATCGTCGACTGTGGAGGTTTATCGGAGGCCGCCGCTCAGCTTAATGTGTCGCCGTCGGCGGTCAGCAAAAGCCTGACGGCGATGGAAGATACATTGGGGACAACATTAATTAAGCGCACCACCCGCAGTATTACCTTAACCGATGCCGGGCAATATTTATTTAACCGCGCCAATAAGTTACTGACAGAATTTGATGAAACGCTGAATACCACCTCTGGTTATTATCACAGCCCGCAGGGGGAATTACGCATAACCTGTTCCATTGCTTTTGGTTATTCGCGGTTGGTAAATCTGGTGGATAAATACCGCTCACAGTTCCCCGATGTGAACCTGTATATCGATCTCAACGATAACTTCGTTAATCTGAATGAAACAGATTTCGACATCGCCCTGCGCATCTCCACCGCACCACCGCAGAACTATGCCATGCGCAAGCTGGTGCCTATCCGCTGGGCGTACTGCGCGTCACCCGGATACCTTGCCAAAAAAGGCATGCCCCAGCGCCGAAGCGATCTGGTGGATCATGACTGCCTGGTTTACCCCGGTCTCACACCGGTGCTGAAGGTGGCCGATGAACAGGATCGTCTGCATCAGTTAAAACTGCATATGCCTATCCAGGCTAACAGCAGTCTGGTATTGCTGAAGTCAGTGCTGGAAGATCAGGGCGTGGCGTATTTACCCACCTATCTGATTGGCGATCATATTCAAAAAGAAGAGGTTACGCCGCTAATGCTCGACGGCACCATCACCTGCGAAACCCACGCCCTGTATGCGCTCTATTTTCCCAGCAAGTACAGCAATCCGAAGGTGCGCTCGTTTATTGATTTTCTGGTCGCAGAACTTGGCCCGCTACCGGCCTGGGATAACTGGATCCCAGGATAAGCGCTTCCCCTCTAAAATGGGAGACACACCACAAATTTTGCGCGATCCCGCCGTCTGGCTCTATCCTTAAGCCTATGAATAAAATTGCTGAACTCAAACGCGCCAAACGACTGGCGCTCTCTCTGCTGCTGGCCGCCGCCGCCACCTTCGTCATTACGCTGTTTCTGCCACCTAACTTCTGGGTGCTCGGGATCAAAGCGATTGCCGAAGCGGCGATGGTGGGCGCACTGGCGGACTGGTTCGCCGTAGTAGCGCTTTTTCGCCGGGTGCCGATCCCATTTATCTCGCAACATACGGCGATCATCCCGCGCAATAAGGACAGAATTGGGGAAAATCTTGGGCAGTTTGTTCAGGAGAAATTCCTCGATACGCAGTCTTTGGTCGCCCTTATTCGTCGCCATGAGCCGGCACTGTTGATTGGTCACTGGTTCAGCCAACCGGAAAACGCCCAGCGTATTGGCCAGCATTTACTGCAAATCATGAGCGGATTTCTCGAACTCACCGATGATTCGCGTATTCAGCGGCTTATTAAACGGGCGGTGCATAAGGCGATCGACAAAGTTGATCTTTCCAGCACCAGTGCGCTGATGCTGGAAAGCATGACCAAAAACAATCGTCACCAGGCGTTGCTCGATACGCTGATCGCTCAACTGATCGCCCTGCTTCAGCGCGACAGTTCGCGGGCGTTTATCGCCCAGCAGATCGTACGCTGGCTGGAGACCGAACACCCGCTTAAAGCGAAGATCCTGCCAACCGAATGGTTAGGTGAACACAGCGCCGAGTTGGTCACTGATGCCGTCAACTCTCTGCTGGATGATATCAGCCACGATCGGGCACATCAGATCCGCCACGCCTTCGATCGCGCCACATTAAGGCTTATCGAGAAGCTCAAACACGATCCGGAAATGGCCGTCCGGGCAGAGAGCCTCAAAAGCTATCTGAAAGAAGACGAAGCCTTTAACCGTTATCTCGGCGAACTGTGGGCTGACCTGCGCCAGTGGGTGAAAACTGACATTAACGCCGACGATTCCCGCGTGAAGCAGCGCATCGCCAGCGCCGGACAATGGTTTGGCGAAACGCTGGTTGCCGACGGCGCCCTGCGCACTTCACTGAATGAACATCTGGAGCAAGCCGCACGCAAGGTCGCGCCAGAGTTCGCCACCTTCCTGACGCGCCATATTAGCGACACGGTGAAAAGCTGGGATGCCCGCGATATGTCACAGCAAATTGAGCTAAACATCGGCAAAGATTTGCAGTTCATTCGCGTCAACGGCACGCTGGTTGGCGGCTCTATCGGACTGGTGTTATACCTGTTGTCGCAAATTCCTTCCCTGCTAACGGTGGCGAACTTTTAAGGAATAAAATTCAATGACGATGAACATCCGCATTTTTTCCCTGCGCGAGACGCCGGAAAAACGGCACGAGGTCACCGCTTACTTTCAACAACAATGGGCCTCAGAAGACTCCATGAAGGTTTACGAGGATGCGCTGCATCGTTGCATTGGCGCAAAGAACCCACTACCGCAGTGGTATTGGTTGCAGGATGGCGACAGCATTGTTGGCTGCGCCGGATTGATCACCAATGATTTTATCAGTCGCGGCGAACTGTGGCCGTGGCTATGTGCGCTCTATATCGATCCTCGCTATCGCGGGCACGGTCTGGCATTTCGCCTGATTGAACATATTGCGCAGCAGGCCAGACTGCTGGGGTTTATGCAGCTCCATTTGTGTACCGACCTGGAAGGTTTATACGAGAAAGCAGGATTTTACTTTGACGGACCGGGCTATCATCCGTGGGGGGAAGTCTCACGGGTCTACAGTCGTAATCTGTAAACGCGCAATTGTTGCACATCAATAAAACCTGACATATTACAGGGTTATAATGCGGCGTCTTTTTACTGTCTCCCGTGTTACGGGGAAGGAAAATCATGTCGCTCATCACCGATTTACCCGCCATTTTCACTCAATTCTCCGACGCCCGTCAGAAAGGTTTTCTCACCGTAATGGATCTTAAAGAGCAAGGTATTCCGCTTGTTGGGACCTATTGCACTTTTATGCCGCAGGAGATTGCGATGGCGGCGGGCGCGGTTGTCGTTTCCCTATGCTCGACCTCTGATGAAACCATTGAAGAAGCCGAAAAAGATCTGCCGCGGAACCTGTGTCCGCTGATCAAAAGCAGCTACGGTTTTGGCAAAACCGACAAATGCCCCTACTTCTATTTCTCTGACCTGGTGGTGGGCGAAACCACCTGCGATGGTAAAAAGAAAATGTACGAATACATGGCCGAATTTAAAGCGGTACATGTGATGCAACTGCCCAACAGCGCCAGCGATGCGGCTTCGCGTGCGCTATGGAAAGCCGAGATCCTGCGTCTGCAGCAGGCCGTCGAAGCCCGTTTTGGCACAGCCATTACCGAAACTGCGCTGCGTGAAGCCATTATTCTCAAAAACAAGGAACGTCGGGCGCTGGCGAATTTCTATCGCGTTGGTCAACTTAACCCACCCGCACTTAGCGGCAGTGACATTCTGAAAGTCGTCTACGGCGCCACCTTCCGCTTTGATAAAGACGCGTTGATCGACGAGCTCAATAGCATGGCCGAGCGCGTACATCTGGAATGGCAGGCCGGGAAACGTCTGGCGTCACGTCCGCGCATCCTGATAACCGGCTGCCCCATTGGCGGCGCAGCAGAGAAAGTCGTTCGTGCCATTGAAGAAAACGGCGGTTGGGTCGTGGGTTATGAAAACTGCACCGGCGCAAAGGCCACCGAACAATGCGTGGCGGAAACCGGCGATGTCTACGACGCGCTGACTGATAAATACCTCGCCATCGGCTGCTCCTGTATTTCTCCTAATGATCAACGTCTGAAGATGCTCAGTCAAATGGTTGACGAGTACCAGGCTGACGGCGTCGTCGATGTCATTTTGCAGGCTTGCCACACCTACGCCGTTGAATCACTCGCGATTAAGCGTCACGTACGCCAACAGCACAACATTCCCTATATCGCGATTGAAACCGACTACTCCAGCGCAGATATCGGCCAGCTCAGTACCCGCGTCGCCGCATTCATTGAAATGCTGTGAGTAACGCGGATGACATACTCAATTGGGATTGATTCCGGTTCCACGGCGACGAAAGGCATTTTGCTGGAAGGTAACGTCATCAGACGTCGCTTCCTTTGCCCAACGCCTTTTCGCCCCGCAGATGCGATCGCGCAGGCATGGGAAACGTTGCAAACCGGGCTGGAGAACAGGCCATTTTTAACCCTCACCGGGTACGGACGGCAGCTCGTCGATTATGCCGACAAACAGGTCACTGAAATTTCCTGCCACGGACTGGGGGCACGATTGCTGGCTCCCGGAACCCGCACAGTGATTGATATCGGTGGTCAGGACAGTAAAGTTATCCAGTTGGATGACGATGGTAATCTCAGCGATTTCTTGATGAATGACAAGTGCGCTGCCGGAACCGGGCGATTTCTGGACGTCATCTCACGCACCCTCGGCGCCAGCGTAGAGCAGTTGGATACGATTACTGCTGGCGTCGAACCGCATGCTATCACCAGCATGTGTACAGTATTTGCCGAGTCAGAAGTTATTAGCCTGCGCTCTGCGGGTATCGCGCCGGAGGCGATTCTGGCTGGCGTGATCAACGCGATGGCCAGACGCAGCGCAAACTTCATCGGGCGGCTTTCAGCCCAGGCACCGCTGCTATTTACCGGCGGAGTCAGCCACTGTCACGCCTTTGCCCGTATGCTTGAAGACCATGTAGGCATTCCCGTACACACGCATCCCGACGCACAGTTTGCCGGTGCAATCGGGGCTGCATTGATAGGCCAGCGTCAGGGGAAACGTCAGTGAAGGAAACGCTGTTCTTGTTTCATTCCACCGTCGGTGTCATCAAAATGCGCAAGACACTACAGGCCGCAGGGGTCCGCTTTCAGGTGGCGGACATTCCCCGCGAGCTTCGCGGTGGCTGCGGACTCTGTATCTACATCGACTGTGTTGCTGGCAGGGAGGAAGAATGGGTGATTCCAGGGCATACCGAATCTATCTACCGCCAGGAAAACGGAGACTGGCGCTGTATAGCCGCGTTCCCCGCCTCCTGAACATGCCGGATTAGCGTGAAAAGCTGATATATACTCGGATTATCCAGGGGATAAACAACAGCTTATAGTCGGTATAGACCGCCACTCCGCTAACGCCATAAATATATCTTCATCAGATTGATCTGCAATTAAATGTCAGCATTTAATAACCTGTAAATAACAGTCAAACACCTCTCTAAAAACTTTATAATTCACTTTTACGTATATACCTTTTCTGATAGCACATGCGTAAAAATGGACATATAAATTAAATTACAACAACACTTCCGGGAAGAGTACATGTCGAGGTTAAAAAAACTCATACTTGGGTTGATTATTCTGGCTGGTTTAATTAGCACGGTAGGCGATTATAAAAACTTTGGTCTATTTGGTGCGGCAGGATTGTTTATTATATTCCTGCTAACAACTGTTTTCTTGTGGCAGTGGGCTTCCGGAAAGTTTCCGGAGGTAGCCAAAATACAGGCTATTATTATTTTACTGGCCAGTGCTATTGCTTCTATTTTTGTTATCAACATGGCAATAGCCGGAAACTTGCATGTAGACCTGATGGAAGTCATGCGTATCTCCATTACGCATAATCCTCTTTTTTACCTCATTCTCTGTGCCGTTGCATGGGTAAAAGTGGATATCTGGAAATGGCTATTTAGCGATCTGCAGTCGGAGCAAAACCAACCGATGTGAGCCTCAAAAGCATGTAAAAAAGGCGTCTTACTAAAGACGCCTTTTGCAATCATCACAAAAACTTAGAACTGGTAAGTCAGGCCAGCAACAACCTGGTTATCGTCGTTTTTGCCATCAAGCAGGTTAATTTTATAACCTACATCGGCCACCATGTTTTTGTTGAAGTAGTAATCAGTACCCAGCGCAACGTATTCGGTCAGGTCAGTGTTGTTATTGTCACGCGCATGAACGTATGCCACGTTCGGACGCAGGCCAAAATCAAACACATAGGCAGCCATCGCTTCAAAATGCTGTGCTTTGTCCGCATCCTGAATCAGGTTGTGGGACTCGCCGTACATGGTTGCAACGTAGATAGCATTCGCGTCATATTTCAGGCCAGCGCCCCAGAACTCAGCGTTGTCACCTTCCCAGCCGCTACGTTTCTGCTCAGCAGTCACGGAGTTAGTGGTATAGGTCGCAATGGCAGAAACGCCGGAATCCGCAATATTGTCATAACCCAGCGAGAAGCCGTAGCCATTACCGTGCTGTTTTGCCGGGTTAGCGTTAGAGTCATCCTGGCCCTGATACTGCGCGCCAACGTTCAGACCATCAACGGCACCAAACAGATTTTTGGTGCGGAGTGTTGCAACGCCAGAAGTGCGTGTAGTAAGGAAACGGTCAGTATCCTCAAAGGAGTCGCCACCGAACTCTGAAAGAGTGTCAGTGTAAGCTCCCACATCGTAAGCGATACCGTAGTTACGACCGTAGTCAAAGCTAACGTCATGGCCGTAATCCAGACCAGCAAACGCCAGACGTGTATTAACGCCATTCTGTGACCCTTCTGCCTTAGAAGCATCAAACTGACTTTCAAACTGGCCGTAACCGGTCAGTTGATCGTTAATTTGAGTCTCACCGCGAAAACCCAGACGCGCGTAAGTACCATCAGCATCTTTACCGTCAGTCCAGGAATGTACCGCTTTTACTTTGCCGTACAGATCCAATTTGTTGCCATCTTTATTATAAATTTCCGCTGCATGAACGGAGGTTACCCCTAATGCCATTACAGCTAATGCCACTACTGACTTTTTCATGTTGTTACTCACTTTTAATTGTGAATTTTGCTATCAACTTTGTTATGAAGACAAAATGCCTGCATAAAAAAGTCCCCTATGGATTAAGGGGAAACACCAATAACACACCAAAAAACATACCGATAAAGGCAATAATGAAGTGGCAAGACATATTTCATTTTGGGTTTTAAATAAAACCCGAACAGAGAGATACTACTTTGAACTTTCGCTTTCGCTCTCATTAATAGAGCGATGTAACATTAACGCTTCCGCAATAATGTCTTGTTTACTTTTACGCGTTTCAAATGCCAGTGTTCGAACATATTCCCAAAGAGAAGTATCAACACGGGCACTTAAAAGGACCATATCTTTAGATCGGGTCCCTCTGGCTTTTCGGATATCGGGATAATCTCGAGAAGGCATTTTTAACTCCTGAACGCAATAACACGCTTATGGCGATGAAATATGCAGTCAGTGTAAAAACATGTCAACGGCAAAAAAAAATCACAATAGTAATGAAACTGTTAATAAACCAAAAAAAAGTGGAACGATATTTCAAATGAAAGATAACTTGATTGTAGAATAATGTGTAATTTTTACTTTACGAATATTTTTTCTTACTCATTTGATTAAAATGGGAGCGGCTGGACGAGTCATCAACCTGCGCAATCAAAACATCATTCTGACCAATAGGTTACGGAGCGTGATTAATGTCTACTTTTATCCAAATCCTCTGTTTTTATACGCCTTTAAGTACACATTAACGGCACTAACCGTTGGGAAAATCAATGTGATTCTCACTTCGCATTGACCTGTTTTGTCGAAAAATAAGCACGAAAAGGTAAAAATAAGGTAAATGATGCATTTTTTTGCACGCGAAAATAAGTTGTTTTTAATTGATATATGTCAATTTTCGCCCCGCGATAACGCTGCAAAAAACGCCATCTGCATTGATGGAAACATTATTTTACGTCGCGTCCGGACGGGGAAAATAGTCAGAGGAAATCAGTGGGAAGTGATACGTGGGCCGGGATGGCCCACGTTGTAAAAGGGAAGAAAAATCAGGCGTTAACCGTATCCAACGGCCAGGAGTCAAACAGATAACCATCAAAGTCGATATCATCAACGTTTGAAAACTCCAGCAGTCGCTGTTTAACGTTTTCCAGATGCTGCCACATTGCCAGTTTGGCCGCGCGGGCATCTTTTTTAATGAGTGCCGCCAGGATCTGCTTGTGGTCGCCCATCCATTCTTTGCGGTAATGGGTATCGTCAAGGTGGCTGTGCAGTTGGATCCACATCGGGTTGTTCTCACGCCACTGCCATGACTGACGAAATAACTCGACCAGCATACTGTTGTGCGTGGCCTCGGCAATGGCAAGGTGAAACTGCATGTCGCCGCTTTCCGAGCCGTTTGGTTCGCTGGAGGCCAGCTCACGTTCTTCCAGTAGCAATGCCTGGCGCATTTTGACGATATCCTCGCGCGTGGCTTGCAATGCGGCAAACTCGGCGATATTGCTCTCTAATAGCTGGCGTGCCTGTAACAGCTCAAAAGGCCCCGCATCATTGCAATGATTAATATCCGTGCTGTCGATTGTCTGCGCGTTAGCGTTGTCGAGAACGTAGATCCCGGCACCACGCCGCACGTCCACCAGCCCTTTAATTTCCAGCATGATTAACGCTTCGCGCACCACCGTGCGGGTGACATTGAGCATCTCGGCTATTTCACGCTCCGGGGGCAGGCGCTCGCCGGGTTGGTATGGCGTCTGGACAATGAGATCGCGGATCATGGCACCCACTTCCTGGTAGGGTCTTTGCTGAGAAGTGTTCGATTTCATTATGTTCTATCCGTCAGATGCGTTTATTCAGATCCGTAGGTCGGATGGCAGGACGCACCTTATCAGGCCTACAAATAACCTTTATGTCGCCTGAACTATAGCATTTGCGGCAAGCCAAAAACAGAAAACGGGTCAACCAAACAGATATTTTGATTGACCCGTCATAGTTCGGGCGTTATGCGTCAGCGTGCAGTGTTGCGACACACTCGCGCGCGCCCTTCTCGCACAGTTGCTGATAAGCCATGATAATTGCTTCCACAAAATCCGCGTTTTCCGCTAAATCATGGCCAAAGATCCCGCTTAATCCCAACAGGGCCATAACGCGTTCACTGCCCTGATACTGCTGATTGATGCGCTGGAATTCCGCCAGCATCGGGTCGACAACGTCAATGGTCTGCCCCTGCTCATCCACGCCGTGGGTATAGCGCATCCAGCCCGCCACACCCAGCGCCAGGTGCCGCCAGTCGCTGCCGTTTTGTAGGTGCAGACGAACAGGGTCCAACAGGCGCTGCGGCAGTTTCTGGCTGCCATCCATGGCAATCTGCCAGGTACGATGACGCAGGGATGGATTGCTGAAACGCTCGATCAGCAGGGTCGCATACGCATTGAGATCGGTGCCTTCCGGCATCGACAGTGTGGGAGCCTGCTCCTGCATCATCAATGCAAACGCGGCTTTGCGGTACGCCGGGTTGGTCATGGTATCGGCAATCGTTTCATAACCACCGAGGTAGCCCAGATACGCAAGGAAAGAGTGGCTGCCATTAAGCATACGCAGTTTCATCATTTCAAACGGCACAACATCGGCAACGAACTGTGCACCGACTTTATCCCAGTCAGGGCGACCGTTCACGAAGTTGTCTTCAATCACCCACTGACGGAACGGTTCACAGGCGATGGCGCACGGATCGTAAACACCCAGTTGATCGGCAATCTCCTGCAACGTCTCTGGCGTCGCCGCCGGAACAATGCGATCCACCATGGTGCATGGGAAAGTGGCGTTTGCTTCAATCCACTGCGCCAGCTGCGGGTCGCGTGCCTGCGCCAGCCCCAGCACCGCAACTTTCGCCACGTGGCCATTTTCACGCACGTTGTCGCAGGACATCACAGTAAAGGCCGGCAGACCCTGCTCACGACGCAGATGCAGCGCCTGTACGATATAGCCAATTGCCGATTTCGGCGCGGTCGGATTTGCCAGATCGTGTTTAATCAACGGGTTATTGAGATCTAACTGACCGCTGGCGGCATCCGTACAGTAACCTTTTTCGGTTACCGTCAACGAGACAATTGCCGTCTGCGGACGCGCCATTGCACGCAAAATACCGTCGCAGCCGTCAAGATCCGGGTGCATGGCTTCTTTCATCGAGCCAATCACTTTCAGTACGGTGTTGCCCGCACCTTTTTCTGCCACGGTATACAGCAGCTGTTGTTTTTGCAGATTTTCAATCAGTACACAGTCGTTCCCCGGCATCAGGTTAACTTCACAGATACCCCAGTCGCTGTCCGTAGTTTCCAGCAGGTGATGAGTGTACAGAGCCTGATGCGCACGGTGAAAAGCACCGCATCCCAGGTGAACAATACGGGATTGCAGGCGAGAGTTATCCCATGCAGGGCGCGCAACCGGCAGGTTGCTATTGGCAATTGTCGTTGTCATCGTGAACTCCAGAACCCGTCGGAAATACCGACGGGAAGAGAAAAGAAAAAAGCCGGCCCGACAGGTTGCCGGCCGGTCTGATTTAGCGGCTAAAGAAAGCGCGCTGGATAGCCATCTCAACGCCGCGCACTTCCGCCAGCCCTTTCAGGCGACCAATCGCGGAGTAGCCTGGATTCGTTTTCTTTTTCAGGTCGTCCAGCATCTGGTGACCGTGATCCGGGCGCATCGGTATCAAATCTTCTTTACCTTCGGCTTTACGGCGATGCTCTTCTTCAACAATCGCTTTCACCACTTCATACATATCCACGTCACCATTGAGATGCGCCGCTTCATGGAAGGTTTTCGGGTTATCTTCACGCAGCGTGGAACGCAGGTGGGTGAAGTAAATGCGTGGGCCAAACTGTTTGATCATATCAACCAGATCGTTGTCCGCACGAACACCGTAAGAGCCGGTGCACATGGTGAAACCGTTCGCCATACTGTTGACCGTATCAACCATCCACTGCATATCTTCCACGGTGGAAACAATGCGTGGCAGGCCGAGGATCGGGCGCGGCGGATCGTCCGGGTGCACCGCCATGCGCACACCGACTTCTTCAGCAACCGGAATAATCGCCTTCAGGAAGACGGCAAAGTTTTCGCGCAGCGCGGCTTTATCGATATCTTTGTAGCGCTCAAGGTGCTGACGGAACTGGTCAAGGGTATAACCTTCTTCCGCCCCCGGCAGACCGGCGATGATATTGCGGGTCAGACGCGCTTTATCTTCTTCGGTCATGGTGGTGAAGCGTTCCTGTGCCTGAGCGACCTCTTCAGCGGTGTAGTCTGCCTCTGCTCCGGGACGTTTGAGGATATGAATCTCAAAGGCGGCGAATTCAATCTGGTCAAAGCGCAATGCTTTGGAGCCGTCCGGCAGGACATATTCCAGATCGGTACGCGTCCAGTCGAGTACTGGCATGAAGTTGTAGCACACGGTGCGAATACCGCACTGCGCCAGGTTGCGCAGACTCTGTTGGTAGTTGGCAATCCACTGCTGATAGTTACCGGAACGGGTTTTAATGTCTTCGTGGATCGGTACGCTTTCGACAACCGACCAGACCAGTCCTGCCTGTTCAACGATAGCTTTGCGTTTTTCAATTTCCTCAACTGACCACACTTCCCCGTTCGGGATATGGTGCAAGGCGGTAACAACACCGGTAGCGCCTGCCTGACGCACATCAGCTAAAGAAACCGGATCGTTAGGACCGTACCAGCGCCATGTCTGTTCCATGCTTTTAACCTCTTCACATTGTTGGCCCCCGGCGCAAACACCGCGAGCCACGACTTACTCAACTGCCGGAGTGCTCAACGTATTACGCCAGCAAACCGGACGACATGGCGCATAAATTCCACCTTTCGCCCCCACATGTCAACCTAAACAACAAAATTGGTTAACCAAATCACAAAAACTGTATCAGTGGTCTGACACGAATTGTGAGGTAACGTGATGAAGTTAAGAGGAAATGGCCTGCAGGGCGCGGCCTGAAAGGGAACAGTCTGTTATCAATGTCAACATTGAATATGGATTGTGATATTCATCGCATCAATGGTTAACCAATATATGTAACATCTCAACCAAAATCATAATGGTTCAACCAAAACAAGGTAGACGTTTTATGCACGTTCTCAATATTCTGTGGGTTGTATTCGGCATCGGCCTCATGCTGGTGCTCAATTTGCGTTTCAAAATAAACTCAATGGTCGCCCTGCTGCTGGCGGCACTCTCCGTCGGCATGTTGGCGGGGATGGATTTAATGGAGCTGCTGCACACCATGAAATCCGGCTTCGGCGGTACGTTGGGTGAACTGGCAATTATCGTGGTGTTCGGTGCGGTCATCGGTAAACTGATGGTCGATTCCGGGGCGGCGCATCAGATTGCTCATACGCTGCTGGCGCGCCTCGGCCTGCGCTATGTGCAGCTGTCGGTGATCATTATCGGCCTGATCTTCGGCCTGGCGATGTTCTACGAAGTGGCCTTTATTATGCTGGCACCGCTGGTGATCGTCATTGCCGCAGAAGCGAAGATCCCGTTCCTGAAACTGGCCATTCCGGCCGTTGCCGCAGCGACCACCGCACACTCACTGTTCCCGCCACAGCCGGGCCCGGTGGCACTGGTAAACGCCTATGGTGCCGACATGGGTATGGTCTATATCTACGGTATTCTGGTCACTATTCCGAGCGTTATCTGTGCGGGTCTGATCCTGCCAAAATTCCTCGGTAACCTTGAACGCCCAACGCCTTCATTTATGAAAGCCGATGTACCGGTTGACCAGAACAACCTGCCGTCATTCGGTGTGTCGATTCTGGTACCGCTGATCCCGGCGATCATCATGATCTCCACCACTATCGCCAACATCTGGCTGGTGAAAGGGACGCAGGCGTGGGAAGTGGTCAACTTCTTAGGCTCCTCCCCAATTGCGATGTTTATCGCCATGGTTGTCGCCTTCGTGCTGTTTGGTACCGCACGCGGCCATGACATGCAATGGGTGATGAACGCCTTTGAAAACGCGGTGAAAAGCATCGCCATGGTGATCCTGATCATCGGCGCGGGCGGCGTTCTGAAACAAACCATTATCGATACCGGCATCGGCGATACCATCGGCATGCTGATGTCACACGGCAATATTTCTCCGTATATCATGGCGTGGCTGATCACCGTGCTGATTCGTCTGGCAACCGGCCAGGGCGTGGTCTCCGCCATGACGGCGGCGGGGATTATTAGCGCAGCGATCCTCGACCCGGCAACCGGTCAACTGGTGGGGGTCGATCCGGCGTTACTGGTGCTGGCAACGGCGGCAGGTTCTAACACCCTGACGCATATCAACGATGCCTCCTTCTGGCTGTTCAAAGGTTACTTTGACCTGTCAGTGAAGGACACGTTGAAAACCTGGGGTCTTCTGGAGCTGGTAAACTCCGTGGTTGGCCTGATAATCGTGTTGATCATCAGCATGATTGCATAACGTCGATACCGCTCTGGCCTATAGCGCCAGAGCGGTTTTCCATCCTGCCTCAACAATCTTCAATAATCAGATACACCGCCTTCACCGGTCCGTGAACCCCAACCACCTTGATAAGCTCAATATCCGCCGTTGAACTGGGCCCGCTAATGATATTAATGCACGACGGCATCCGCTCACCGGCCTTCGCCTTCTGATGCAGAATTTCTGCCAGCTGCGCCACCCGCGGCAGAATGGTGCTTTTACGCAGCACGAAAATCGAGGACTCCGGCAACAGGCTCAGGGAACGCCCTCGCTCGGGTGCGGAAAACAGCACCACGCCGCCGGACTCCGTTAAGCCGTACTCGGCATACACTACGCCGACTTTCGCCTGCTCGGCCTGGGTAATATTCTCTGCCCCGCGAGCCGGCTCCCAGACCACGGCGTTGCATTCCTGCTGCAGGCGTTCGGTTATCCCCAGTTCCACCAACCGGCTGTCGCCGCTCAGCACCACCGGTTGATGACCCAATTCTTCGCACAGACGAAGCGCCGTGTCTGCGGCCTGGTCCTCGCGAGTCAACTCACAGCGGGCCAGCATCACTTCGCTGGCAAACTGGATAAACGCATCACAGCGCAGCTCGGGGCTAAGTTCGGTCAGGCGCTCGTTGGCATAGTTGTTCACCGGCGCGGCATCCGCTTGCGGTTCGAAGCGCAACGGGCGACCCAGCGCCTGGGCGACAGTGTTTAAAAACGCGGTACGGTTATCCATTTTTTTTCTCCTGCGCCTGATGTTTCTTAAACCAGCTGCGGAAGCTCTCGCCGTCAGCATCAGGCAGATCGCGCGCCTCCATCCAGTCACCAATCGCGCCAACCTTGAGTGGCGTTTTGCCACCATTGATAAACCAGCTCGCCGCATGCGCGCCCGCCATCATCCCCACTTTCCACAGTCCAGGATGACTATTGGCATACGCGAACATTTTTATCGCCCGGCGCTCGGCTTTCGGGGTAATGCCCTCTTCAGCCATAACGCGACGATGACGCAGGATCAGTTTTGATAACGGAATACGTACCGGACAAACGCTGTCGCAGGCCGTGCAGAGCGAACAGGCATACGGCAGATCTTTGAAATCTTTATAGCCGCCGAGCAGCGGAGAAATCACCGCGCCGATAGGACCTGGATAGATTGAGCCATACCCATGTCCACCAATGTGGCGGTAGGCCGGACAGGTGTTCATACAGGCTCCGCAGCGGATGCAGCGCAGCACATCGCGAAACTCAGAACCGAGCACCTGCGAACGGCCGTTATCGACAATCACCAGGTGGAACTCTTCCGGTCCATCAACGTTATCCGCCTCACGCGGGCCGGTCAGCCAGGTGTTATAGCCTGTCAGACGAGCCCCTACAGCACTGCGCGCCAGCATGGTGATCAGCACATCCACGTCAGCAAAGGTCGGTGCGATACGCTCCATCCCCATCACCGCAATGTGCGTTTTCGGCAGCGTGGTGCACATGCGCGCATTGCCTTCGTTGGTCACCAGGCAAACAGAACCGGTTTCCGCGACGGCAAAGTTACAACCGGTAATGCCAATTTCAGCACTGAGGAAATCCTCGCGGATCTTCTGGCGAATGAATAAGGTCATCGCTTCTGGCGTTTCCGGACCATCGTACCCCAGGCGCTCGTTCAGCACGCGGCGGATCTGATAGCGATCTTTATGAATAGCCGGAACCACGACGTGCGAAGGCGGGTCCTGATCCAGTTGCAGGATGTACTCGCCGAGATCGGTTTCGATCACCTGAATTCCGGCATCCTGCAGCACATGGTTGACGCCGATCTCTTCGGTCACCATCGACTTGGACTTCACCACCTTCTTCGCGTTTTTACTCTGCGCGACCTGCAAAATGTAGCGGGTAGCCTCTTCTTTGGTTTTAGCGAAATAGACGTGACCGCCGTTTTCCGTCACTTTCTCGGAGAGTTGATACAGGTAAGCGTCGAGATTGCTCAGAACGTGATCGCGGATCTGACTGGCACGATCGCGCCAGTCTTCCCAGTGGCCTAATTCATCGACCATTTTCTGGCGATTCGCGCCGATACGCTCCTGCGCATTGGCCACAGCTTTGCGCATGATCGGATCTTCTATCTGCTGACGGATGCGCAGTTTAAACTCTACATCGCTGGTTTTTATTGACATCTCATTCCCCTCAGCGGCTCATCAGCACTTCAGCAATATGCATCACTTTGACCGGCTGGCCTTCCCGTTGCAGTCGACCGCCAATATTCAGCAGGCAGCTGACGTCCGCGCCAATCAAATATTCCGGCTTCGCATCCATCAGATGTAAGACTTTCTCTTTCACCATCTCGCCGGATATCTCGGCCATCTTGACCGAGAACGTCCCGCCAAAGCCGCAGCAGGTGTCCTGATCGGCAAACGTCAGCAGCTCCAGTCCACGCACGTTTTTCAGCAGCGTGAGCGGCTCTTCCTTTACACCCAGCTTGCGGGTCAGGCTACAGGAAGGGTGATACACCGCCCGTCCCTGCAGGCTGGCGCCGACATCCACCACGCCCAGTTTGTTCACGATAAAAGAGGTGAGATCCTGCATACGCGCGGCAACTTTCTCGGCACGCAGCGCCCAGTCCGGTTCATCGGCCAGATAGGTCGGGTAGCTTTTTACTGCGTAGGTACAGGAGCCTGCCGGGGAGATAATCGGGTCGTCGTTGTCTTCCAGGGCGGCGATCAGGTTTTTCATCCCTGGGATCGCTTCTTTGATATAGCCGCTGTTGATGGCTGGCTGGCCACAGCACCCCTGTTTTTCAGGGAAATTCACGCGACAACCCAGTTTTTCCAGCAGCAATACGGAGTCTCGTGCCATCCGTGATTTCAGTGCATCACCAATACAGGTGACAAAGAAATTTACATTCACAATAACTACTCCATTGCTTCATTTCTGTTTATTGCGCTTGATATCGCGATATCAAGCAAAGGTTCAGCCGTATATCACGCCCAGTTTTTCGTTTTTTTGGTTTTACTCATGCCTGGATCCATGGTGATATTCGGATCGTTTCCCGTTGCTGGCGACTCTCCGTGTCTTATATCAGGACAATCGCAAATGTCTGTATTTTCATTTGTATGACAAAATTAGATAATCCTCTAATCGACTCGCACATGCAACACCCTGGTTTATTTCTTTCGGCCTTGCTCACATTTTTATATTGAAAACCACCGCGTTATTAAAACCTAAAAAACAGTTTCATGTGATTACTAATCTCGTCACTACCATTATTAAAAAGGTTATTAAATAACTACTTATAGGTATTAGGCTTACTCTTAAGTATATTTATCTGGCGGAAGCTTTTAATTAAAAGATTACAATAGTTACAAAACTATTAATCATAATTACTTTATTCACTGAAGCGATTCAGTTTACATATTTTATTTATGCGTCAATGTAGCCTTTCCACCATAAATATAAATCAGGTTTAATAAACCAATCAGGAATAGCAATGAACGAATATTTTATGTTTGCCCTGGCACTCTCTCCGTTACTACTGATGGTATTTTTAATATTGAAATTGAAAATGCCCATCCATTATTCCGTGTTGATCTCTTTAGTATTCACCGCCGCGCTATCAGCGATATTCTGGGCGATGCCGGTACAGAATCTGCAAGCCGCAATAGGCTATGGCGCACTGAAGGGATTATGGCCGATTGTGATTGTGATCCTCGGCGCTATCTTTAGTTATAACGTCATGCAGGCAACCAAAGCGCTGGATATTCTGCGCGATATTCTCGCCAGCATTAGCGAAGATAAGCGTATTCAAGTGCTGCTGATTTCATGGTGTTTTGGTGGATTCCTGGAAGCCGCGGCGGGTTATGGCACGGCGGTCGCCATTCCGATCGGCATTCTTATTGCGCTGGGATTCAACCCGCTGAAGGCGGCGATTGCGTCACTGGTGGCAAACACCGTACCTACAGCGTTTGGTGCGGTGGGTATTCCCGTCTCTATACTGGCGGAACAGGTTAACTTGCCGGTTTATACCCTGGGCGGAACCATTATTCTGCAGCTCGCGCTGTTTAATATCCTGCTGCCGTTTGTGATTATTTGTATTATTGGCGGCGGCCTGAAGGCTATTCGCGGCGTATTTCTGATCACGTTGATTTGCGGCATCACCACGCTGGTTCCGCAATATTTTGTCGCCATCCATCTTGGCGCGGAATTACCCGCCTTTGCCGGTAGCCTGGTCAGCCTGTTTGCCGTGGCGATGGTCAGTCGCCTGCGCAAAGGGAAAACCGATCCCGAGTGGCGCATTGAAGTCAGCCATACCCGCGAAACCACGCCGCGCTCGGCAAAAGTGTTGTTCCGGGTTGGCTCTATTTATCTGTTTATTTTTGTGTTTATCCTGCTGTGTTCGCCGCTGTTCCCGACAATAAAAGGCGCAGCGTCCCAACTGGCTTCGGTGCTGCATTTCACGCTCGCTGACGGCAAAACGATGGCGCTGAAAGTGGAATGGGTGACCACGCCGGGGATGCTGATCATCTTTGCGACCATTATCGGCGGTTTTATTCAGGGAGCGTCCGCACGTGGGATGCTGGAAGTATTTATCAAAACGATTTTCCAGCTTAAAAACTCTATCGTCGCCATTATGGCGATCGTCGCGCTGGCCACGGTGATGGATCTCAGCGGGATTATCTCCACGCTGGCCCAGTCGATTGTCGATCTGACCGGCAGCTCGTACGTATTCCTCGCCCCGGTAATTGGCGCGCTGGGCACGTTTGTGACCGGCAGCGATACCAACTCGAACATTCTGTTCGGCAAGCTGCAAACCATTGCCGCCAGCAAGTTACATATCGATCCTAACTGGCTGGCGGCGGCCAATACCTCTGGCGCTACGGGGGGGAAAATGATTTCGCCGCAAAGCATCGCCATCGCGGTTTCTGCCACCAAAATGGACGGTCAGGCCAACCAGATTATGTCTGGCACCATGAAATACTGCTGCGCCTACATTGTGATCCTCGGCCTGAAAGTCGGTCTGTTTTATTACTGGTTTATGGCGTAAACCATTGTCAACCCCGTCAAATTCGCGGCAATCGTTTTTGACGGCATAGTGACCAAAAAGGTTTACACCGCCTTAAGATCGGAACAACGCCGTTGGCTTTACGATTCGTCGGCGCTGACTAAAATAGCGCCGATGTTTCAAATCGAGGATTATTGTTATGTTGTTCTGGAAAAAGATGGTGAAGAAGTTCGACGCCTTTTCCGCGTTGATTCCACCACGCTACTTCCGCGTGTAATACCTGGCACTTATGCCTGATGGCGCTTCGCTTATCAGGCCTACATTTCACACTTATTTGTAGGCCTGCGTTTCACGCTCATTTGTAGGCCGGATAAGGCGCGAGCCGCATCCGGCAGCGACAGCGGCGTAAAATGCTCATCCCTTTCTCTTACGCAGTCCGCACGCTTTTAACATCACAACCCAAATACGCAGCCACGCAAAACGGTAGACCAACGGATGCTGAAGCCTCAGCAATGTCAGAAACACAGAGCCCCCTTGCGGCGTCAGATCACCGTTGCCTGATAGCGAACCTGTGGATCCATAATCTGATGACGCGCGTCTATCAGCCGCAGTTCATACGAATCGCACTCTTTCGTCAGCCGCATTACCGCATCGACAACACTTGTCGTTCGCTCCAGCGCCAGTTTATCCTCAAAGCCATTCAGCAACGAAGCCAACATCACACTGCAAATCAGATCCCCAACACCCACCGGCATTTTGGCAAAGGTATACAGCGGCCGGGCAATGTGTAACGTCTGTTCCGGTGTCACCAGCAGCATTTCAAACGCCTGCTTATCACGCGAGCAGTCGCCGAGATGTTTCACCAGCACCTTCTTCACGCCCCACGCCACCAGTTGCTGCGCCGCTTCCACTACTTCGTCAAAACCACGCAGTTGTCTGCCCGTCAGCACGCCCAGCTCATAGAGATTCGGTCCCATGATGTCGGCCAGTTGAATGGCATCATCGACAAAAAAGGACTCTACGCCCTGCGCGACAATGCAGCCTTTTTGCGGATCGCCCATCACCGGATCGCAAAAATAGAGCGCCTGTGGGTTACGCTGACGAATGGTGGTAACCGCGTGCTTTACCTCTTCGCAGTGACGTTTATCACCGAGATAACCCGACAACACGGCATCGCACTGGGCAAGCTTTTGCAGATCGTCCAGCCCGCTGATGATCGCACTCAACTCACCGTGCGGCATCGCCATCCCCTGCCACATCCCGTACTGGGTATGGTTGGAAAACTGTACGGTGTAAAACGGCCAGACATCGATACCCGAGAGCTGCATCGGCAACACCGCGGCCTTATTCCCGGCATAGCCATAAACGACTGACGACTGAACAGACAACACGTTTTTCATTTTGACTCCGTCTAACGAAACGTTGGCAGCAGACCCAATACGTCAAGAACAACTGTCAGGTAGACAACCGCTCCGCAGATAATCACCAGGTTGAGCACGGTGTTGTTGCAGGGCGCTGTATACGTGGCAGTCGGAAAACGCTTCCGCGCGGCTTTCACCAGAAACGGCGGCAGGATCACACTCCAGATGGTAAAGGCCAGACCGGCATAGCCGATTGCGTGCACAAAACCGTTCGGGAAGAAGAAGCAAACGGCGGCTGGCGGGAAGTAGGTCACCAGCGCAGTTTTCAGGCGGCCCACGCCGTTATCCGGGAAATGAAACAGGTCGGCGATGTAATCGAACAGACCGAGGGTTGCCGCCAGCAGGGAACTGGCCACCGCGAAGTTGCCGAAGAAGGTCAGGATCAGGTCCATATAGCGGCTGGTGAACAGTTCACTGATCGCCTCGACAAACACGTCAATATTGCCGCCTTTGGCGATAATCGGCGGGAACGAGGAACGGCTGATGTTGCCCATCGTGACGCCCAGCCAGAAGATATACAGCAGCAGGGCAAACAGCGTACCGATGATAATCGAACGCGTAATATGTGAGACACCGCCCTTGCCATACAATTTGACCAGGCTCGGCACGTTACCATGGAAACCAAACGAGATAATGCAGAACGGCAGCGTCATCAGAATATACGGCAGGTACTGCGAATTCGGCAGCGCTACCGCCACGCTGTCCACGAGTTTCGCCACTTCGATATGACCGACCAGCCCGGAGAAGGTGGCAAAGAACGCGATAAATTTACCGATAATCAACACGGTAGTGATGCGCCCAACCAGCAGTGAGCTGTACCAGGCAATTGCCCCGACCAGCATACTGACGATCACCACCGAGATATTCGCCGGAAAGCGCACACCGCTGTATTTGAACACGGTTTGCGCCATCACTGCCGACGAACCAGAAATATAAGCATAGGTCAGAATATACAGCACAAAGCCGAAAGCGATACCGACCACGATATTCCACTTTCGGCCTAATAAATCCTGGGTAAAGGTATTAAAACTGGCACCAGCGCCATAATGCAGGTTAACTTCGACCAGCATCAGACCGGTTAATAACATCATGATGGCAATAAAAAGAAGAATAACAGAGGCGCCGGGAAACCATACGCCGGCCATCGCAATCGGCAGGGAAAACATCCCGCCACCCACAACGGTTGCAATAACCAACATGGTTCCGCTAATCAGTCCGGGGGTACTACTCTGTCGCTCAATGGCATTAATATCCATGATAAATGTTCCTGTAGACTATTCGTTATAATTACAGCTGTCATTTGTACATCATGCGGATAATAAAAATGTCGGAGTCAGGGTTTGCTTCTTTTAGTTATGTCACGGTAACGGGCACCACAAAGGCTTCCTGTTCATGGAAAAAGAAAACAAAAAAGCCCCATCAGTGATGGGGCCATAAAAACAATTTAGATATAATCAAAGCGTGCAGTAAAGAAGCGTAGCTGCTTTGGCTCGTAAATAAACTTCAGCCCGCGAATATCTTCTTTGTGCTGGTAAAGTTTAATGATGCCGTCAGCCACCACATCCATATGCGCGTAGGTATAAACACGGCGAGGAATGGTCAGACGCACGGTTTCCAGTTTCGGTCTGTGATGTTCGCCGGTCACATTATTACGACCCGCAGAGATAATTCCGCGTTCCATACTGCGTACCCCGGTTTCCACATAGATGCTGGCAGCCAGGCTTTGCGCCGGGAACTCGTCCTGCGTCAGATGCTCACAGAAGCGACGCGCATCGAGGAATACCGCGTGACCACCTACCGGCTCAACAATCGGTACGCCTGCGGCTTTCAGTTTGTCGCCCAGATAGCGAACCTGCTTCACACGGTGCTCAATATATTCGTACTGCATAGCTTCGCGCAGGCCAATCGCCATGGCTTCCATGTCACGTCCAGCCAGGCCGCCGTAAGATGGCATCCCTTCGTAGACCACGACTAACTCTTTGGCAGAAGAGAACATTTCGTCATCGTTCATGCACAGGAAGCCGCCGATGTTCACCAGACAGTCTTTTTTACCACTCATGGTACAACCGTCAGCATAGCTGAACATCTCATGGACGATCTCTGCGATGCTCTTGTTCTCAAAGCCCTGCTCTTGCTCTTTGATGAAGTAGGCGTTTTCCACGCAGCGAGTGGCATCGTAGAACACTTTAATGCCGTGTGCTGCCGTCAGTTCACGCACCGCGCGCATGTTCGCCATCGAGACCGGCTGTCCACCCGCGAGGTTAACCGTCACCGCCAGGCAAATATAGGCAATATTCTCTGCGCCTTTTTCATCAATCAGCTTTTGTAATTTTTTAAGATCGATATCACCTTTAAACGCAATATTCAGACCGGCATCGTGCGCTTCGTCACGAACGATATCGACAAATACCGCACCATTCTTTTCCTGGTGATAACGGGTGGTGGTGAAATACATATTCCCGGCAACATATTGCCCTGGTTTAATTGCCAGCTGCGATAACAGGTTTTCTGCACCGCGGCCCTGGTGAGTCGGAACAATATGTTTAAAGCCAAACAGTTCCTGAACAGTCCTTTCCAGATGATAGAAGTTTTCGCTGCCCGCGTAGGCTTCATCACCCATCATCATTCCGGCCCACTGCTTATCGCTCATCGCGTTGGTGCCACTGTCGGTCAGCAGGTCAATATAAATATCTTTCGAGTTTAACAGGAAAGTATTGTAACCCGCTTCCTGCATTTTCTTAAGGCGCTCATCACGCGGGATCATAGATACAGTTTCAACGCTTTTAATACGGAAGGGTTCTGCCGGATAATTCATTTTGTTTCTCCAGTAACAGTGGTCATGTACGTATTAATGTGAAGTAAAGCATATCGGGTTCATCAGTAAGCCTTGATGAAATATAACTATTCGCCTCCTGAACCAGGGGGAGAAATAATGTGCAGGCACTATGCAAGATTTGATTGATTATGGAAATAGCACGGTCAACATTAATCATTGGCAATAATTTAAAAAGCTGTAAATGTGAGTGATACAAATCACACGTCATTTTTTTACCCGTTCATATTCAACAAGTTTTTTTTTGCGTTTTGATTTGCCCTTCACCGTTGCATGTCACTGGAGGGGGGAAATACTGAAAACTTAACTTTCCAGGCTGTGCTCATAATGTATTGCTCAATGAGTACACCCCATTTTGTGAGAGTCGGATCACTTCGCGGGTTTATATTTGTGATTCACATCACTAAAAGTGTAAAGCAAAGTGTACAAAACATGGCTGTTTCAGAGTTTACTATTTGCTTCAGTGAGTTAGATCACATTTTTATCCAGATGCCGACAGGCACTGTTTTCTGGAACGAGGGGATATTCAGGCGTGCAAAAGGCAATGAATTTATACGGTGAATAATACCGGATTTATTGGGATGAGGGCGTTTTCTATTTATTCCGAAAGCGTGCTATTCGCGCTTATTTCATCTTATTTACATCTGGACTTCCCCCATTCTACTGGCGTAATTTACAGGGGTTTTATTAGCGCGATGCGAAGGTGCGCCAACACCTGCGCATCGCTAATCACAGTAACTATTAAGTGAGAATAGTCGCCATGACTGATACGCATTGTATTGCAGTTTCATTTGATCCAGAAGTGCACACCGTAGATAACCGTCGCCTGAAGGTGGGTTATGCGAGCCGTTATCCTGATTACAGCCGTCTGCCGGTGAAGTACGTCCAGTTTCCGTCCATCGTGATGAAGGGGCAGTGGTTGAAAGCCGCCGGATTCGACACCGGCACCCGCGTTGATGTGTGCGTAATGCAAGGCTGCATCGTGTTAACCGCTCGCGCACCTGAACCCGAAGAGTCAGAACTGATGAAATCGCTGCGCAAAGTAGAAAAGCTGTCGGCACGCAAGCAAAAGCAGGTGCTGGAGTTTATAGAAGTGATTACGGGGAAAGGGTCGAAGGGGTAACGGTCTTGCTAAAGGCGCCTGTGGGCGCCTTTTTAGAGTGGGCTGCAACATCATTCAATTATGCCGTGGCGCGTTCGTTCCAGGAATCATGCGCTAAAAGATTACCGTCTTTATAGAGATGAGTGATCTTCTCGTAATTCATTGCAACTTCTTCCATATGACCCGTACCCGGACAACCTCTCGTGTCATGCATAACCGGACTGACTGAAATGACCTTTACGTTTTCCAGCGTGATCCGATAATACTCCACCTCCTGCCCTGCATCATTGATATGGTAGAAATGAAAGTCAGCAGTTTTAAACGTCTGGCCCGTTGCTGTCGCCTTGAAAAGATAGGGAGACGAACTATCAAGTTCTTTGGTGAATTGGAATGGCGAATGCTGACGGGTGCCAGTAACCTTGCCGGTCATTGGATCTGTCGGGATGTTTAAATTATGGTACAAACCCCGTAGTTCAATGCTTCCCTCACGAGCAACAACATCAGAAGAACCGCGGATAACTGCACCGCCATCATCAGTCAAAAATAAGTGTACTGGTACAGCCATTTTTTGCACTCCTTACCACTTAGTCGTATAACCATTTCCCGGCTTTTGCCGATGCAATCAACATCCCGATAGTGAAATCAGGCACAGGAACAGGTCGTAACTTCTTGAAGGGATTCCATGAGAAAGGCTCATCAGGATAGTAAGTTTCAATCTTAAAATTCCCTCTGGCGACCTGAAATTCTTCAAAAAACTCATCCATTAGCTCTTCTGCTTCACTAACATCAAACTGCATGTCAGTGTCAAAATCACTGTCAATCGTTAGCAAGCTTTGCTTCTTTTCATTATTGAATAAATAAACACCGTTGTAGCGTCTTACCAGTGCAAAAACACGTTGCTCAATATCATCTACCATAACTTATCATTACCCCGCGCTATACGATTGTAATCGCGTATTGAGCAGTAAGTGATTATCGAAACATCAGCGAATAAAATCACCTCCCCTATTAGGGGAATCGTCCGACCTACAAATGTACTTATTTTCGTAACCATTCGTCGTTTTGCCGTCCAGGGAGTATAGCCGCCAACCCAGGTTGGTAATTTTATGCCAAAAGGAAATTTGGCAGTTTTAAAATACCTCCGCATTGCTTTAGATATCCGGGATGTACCTTCCTTTGCCCCTTTAGGCTTGGCTCTCGTTTTCTGATTGTTAACGCCGCTGTAAAGTGCAACCATTGCTAACACATCAACCCCAAAGTGATCTGCTGTGGTTTCGCAGAAAATCATGAAAAACAATTCAGACGCGGTAAGGTTAGAGCGACCGGCATAAAAGTATGTTCCGTTGAGTTCCTCTACTGTATCCATCAGTACCCCTTCTTCCCTCAATGATTTGCTTGCTTATCGTACTCCAGGGGAATCACGAAGAATAAAGATGACTACCGTATAAAGTCTATTTTCAGATAAAATAAATATCATGCCATTAGTAGTAATGTACCAGGCAGACATAATGTAGTGATTGAGTGCTATATCTGGTAAGAAAAACATTCATAACAATAATGTAAATAAAACTACAGAGGCATGGTGATATGAGTAAGTTTACTATTCCGATAATAAATATAATTCTTAGCGGTTATGTAGCTACCTTATGTTTAATTTGCTTGTTCGAATTCGATTCATGGCAAGATAAAACCCTTGCCGTTATTATCATCGTAGGGAGTATTTATATTATCGCTTCTATCGTAAACAGGTTTTCACCCACGAAAACGCGTCTATTGGGTGGGGTACTTGACCTATTATCCGGACCATTGCTGATCGCAGGAATCCTCGCCTGTTTCTCTTTTCTTGACCCCTGGCCCATAAAAATTATTGGAACGTTCATTTGGGTTATCATCATGCTTTATTTCCCTTCCCATATAAATCTAGATAAGGACTAATCATGTCAAACCCAGCCTATCTCTGGTTAACCGATGCAAATGGCTCCCCTGTAATGGGAAACTCACAAGTCGCTGGACGCATTGGTGCTATTGAACTGAAATCAGTCACTCATCACCAGTCTGTCCCTGTAGATGGAAATACAGGTAGACTAACAGGAACTCGTGTGCACGTGCCGATTACAATACAGAAAGAGTTTGATAAAACAACGCCCCTTTTGTATAAGGCGTTAAGTGAAAACCAGACATTAAAACCAGCCACAATAAAAATGTATCAAATTCTGGAGGTTGGTATTGAAAGTAAATATTTTAATATCATTTTAGAAAATGTAAAAGTGACAGGCATCACACCAAATTTATTCCCAGGCTCGGGAACAGGAACCCATAATAAAACTATTCAGCTAAGATATGAAGCTATTACCTGGAAGCACTGTGATGGGAATATCATTTATAAAGACGCATGGAATCACAGAGTAATTTCGTGACTGTCATTGAGTATCTCACCAGCACAGAAAGCATGTGCTGGTGATTAAAGCATATATTCCGTGGACAAGCGAAGCAATCCCTCTTTAATAAACAGCGAGATCAACCTAAAAATTTTTAGTAAACTGATATTGCCATTATTCTCAGGATAGTAAAATTCAATCTTAAAATTCCCTCTGGCTACCTGAAAATCTTTAAAAAACGCATCCATTAGCGCTTCTGCTTCACCAACATCTAATTGCGTCAGTGTCCTCTGTAAGCATACAGTCAATCATATAACCAGCGACCTGCTCTGGCTGATTCTGCAAACATACGTACAGTAAGCGGTTTTGACACTTGCCTGATGGATTTTTTGGTAAACCACTTTCGATAGACCGATTCTCTTTCCCACGGGTAATAGGCCTCAAAATCAATGGCTGAAACATCAACGTTATATTTCTCTCCAATATCTTCAATGGCATACGGTAATTCATCCCATTCAGCGTAACCTTGCAGCGGCGTATCAAGTTCAATTGGGACAGGCTTGAAAGTAAACGTTACCGCGAGAGATAACTCCCCCCGAAAAAACTCCAACACCTCGCTATCCGTCACCATAAGCGATCATCCGATATGCAAAAATTTCCCTGTTCATCGTACTCCTGAGTATCCAGACGGGTAACAGTCGTGGGATATTAGTTTTTCAGAAAAGATAAAAGTGAAGTCGTTGATGTCAGACAACGTACCACGCATAGTGCTTTATCAAATTGATACCAATAAGTGACGTCGATAGCGCATCTACCCACCTTTTCTTGATCAGGTGATATTTTGCGAGCATCATCGCAATTATTTACCTGATAATGAAATCAATGACGTCCAGTAAAACCCTGCAACAGGCAATTGCCGACATCACCATCTGGCGTAAAGGCGAGCAGCGCGCACCGCACAAGCCCCTACTGCTGCTTCATGTACTGGCGGGTTATCAGCAGGGTCACGGTCGCCTGTTTGACTACGGTACGGAAGTTCGCGACCCGTTGCATAGCCTGCTGGAGCGATTTGGGCCACAGCGCGCACAGTACCGCCCGGATATGCCCTTCTGGCGCTTACAGGGAGATGGGTTCTGGGAGCTACAAAACGCGGAGCATTGTTCAACGTCCGGCAGCAGCAAACAGCCCCCAGCCGGAGAACTGGTGACGCATAACGTTGCCGGAGGCTTTGATGAACAACATTTTGCCCTGCTGAAAAAGAGCAACAACCTCATTAACGCCCTGGCCCAGCAAATCCTCGAGGCGCACTTCACCGAAAGCATTCAGGAAGAGATCGCGGATGAATTGGGATTTGATATCCTGCAAATCCGCAAACAGCGGGACCCATTGTTCCGCCAGCAGGTTCTGCGTGCCTATAACTATGAATGCGCCATTTGTGGCTTCAATATGCGCCACGACAGCACCTCTGTCGCCCTGCCGCTCATATCAAATGGAAACAGCACGGCGGCCCGTGCGAGATTTCAAACGGCCTGGCGCTGTGCGCAATCCACCATAAAGCCTTTGATAAAGGTTCGATTGGGCTGGATGAGAGTATGCGAATTCAGGTGTCGCCCGCAGTGAATGGCAGCGGTATGGTGGGCAGACTGTTCTGGGATTTCGGCGGGAAGGAGATTGCTCTACCGATGATACGCGAGAATTATCCAAAAGAAGGGTTTGTGGAGTGGCACAGGAAGGAAGTGTTTAGAGGGTAAGTGCGAAGGCCGGACTCGCCTTTTCATTTAATTTATTGAAAATTAATGGGTTGTGAGGATTTGTTTTGGGGATTTGCCCCCAGAATGGGACATAAAATTGAATACTGCGTGGAAGATCACAAAGTTGCGTCATTATTTTCCAGAACCGAAGCGCATTCCAGAGTAAGGCTTCTCCCGGCACTGCGTCAGTCGGGATGCTAAATCTCCCACATGCAGCTCCAGCTTGTGGCCATCCGGGTCAAGAAAATAGAAAGATTGCCCTTCGCTTTTATTGTCTTTCCAGACCGTCACTCCCGCCTGTTTCAACTTATACGAGAACGGTTCAAAATCTTCTGGCGCAATGCTGAATGCATAGTGGGTGTAGTCGCTTTCCTGCGGGGCTACGTAGTTTCGGGATACGTCGTAAGAAAGACAGATCCAAAGGTCACCACAGGTAAGATAAGCACCAGTATCCCACTCAGTATGAAGCTGCAACCCCAGCAAATCGCGCCAGAATGTCAGGCTAGTTTGCAAATTACTGACAGCAAGCGTTAAGTGGTTCAGAGATTGAAGCATAGGGATACCTATAAATATTATGTCTTAACAGGAAATGCTCTATCTCAAAAACAAGGAAAACTGAGATAGTTGATACATTGGCTGCGTTGCTTTATACCTAATCTAAACTTATAGCTCGGCTGCACAAGAGCTGAGTGACAAGCAACCAAGGCGCTGCAGAAACTACGCAACGAGCACAAATCCGCGCAAACCAAGATTAACCCCATAATCTCCAAAGTGATCCTAGGGGAAACCGTCATCACGAAATAATGAGGATGGAGCTATGTCACAAAAGAGAGCTACCGTCGTAGCAAGCTATATCTATCAACTTGCGAAAGAGCATAACGTGACAGCTACCCGAGACACTATAAGTAGTATTGTAGCTACCATTAACACCCTTTCTGATAAGGACATCGAATTGGATGATGTCGAGCAATTACTTGTTAATCTAAAAAGAAAAGGTGTGTTGACAAAAGCTGAGATACTACATCTTCAAAGGTGTTACTTTCGTGAGCAAAGGAAATTGCAACCCTGTGATCAGGTGACGAAAGGCCTATAGAGATCAAGGGCTAGCTCGTATAAAATAGGCGAATTCTTACTTTAGAGAACATGAAGTTATGAGCGCGATCACATTACGTAAAGCGTTAGGTGTACTTGCGAAGTCATCTTCGTTTTCCGTAACCACAGAAACTCATCGGCAAAAGGATGTGTTCGATGAGCTAAAAGAACAACTCTTTGTTAAACAAGAGATTGAAGAAGAGTTACAGCGTTATCTGGATACCGCTGCTCCCGGTGAGATCATTTTTCTATGCGGAAGTAGTGGCGATGGGAAATCCGAAATTTTAACCCGCTGTAAGTCAGAACCACGATATCAACAGAAGTTTAGTTTCCATCTGGATGCGACACACAGCTTTGCGCCTCAACAATCAGCCATTGATGCATTGAATGATTTACTTGAAAATCATCATTCGCAATCATACCCGCTCCTCATCGGTATCAACACCGGGATGCTCGCCAACTTTGCCAGAGAAGGTTCTGAGTCCCATATGGCTATCCGCGCCGCTATTGACTCATTCTTGTCATCGCAACAGGAAGGCCACCGTCCTTACCGCAATGAACATTGTACATTCTTTGATTTCGAACATTATCCAAAGTTCGAGTTTGACGAAGAGCAGGAATACTCCCCTTTTATCAAAAAATTAATGAATCACTTAACGGGGAATGACGACAAAAACCTGTTTTACACAATTTATCAACGTGATGAATCAATAGGACATGATTTAAAAACCGTTGCTAACTTTAAACTACTGTGCATGCCCGGTGTTCAGAATGTTTTAATAACACAGCTATTTAAAGCCCGATTAATAAAAGATCAATTTGTTACCACAAGAACCTTATTGGATTTTTTACATCACCTGCTGACAGGGCCTGGGTATCTGTTTGATAATCTGTTTAATGGTGCAGAAAATGATCTAATTAAAAAGGTTTCTGATTTTGATCCTGCCAGATTGCATACATACGAGATTGATCAATTTATTTTGCGCTATGAGCTTGGATTAGTTGATCCCGAACTGGATGATTTCCTGAGTACACTTGCGAAATTACATCTTACGTTTGATCGTCAATGTGTTAAGCCTGGTGATGCAGCTTCCTTAATTAGACTTTTCTGGCTACTACAACATGAATCTTTAGGAAATAACTATCACAAAAGATTCTCTGTATTCTTTAAAGAAGCTCTCTTTGAGCGTTATTCAGAGATTTGGCATCTTCATAAAAACTATACCGCAGATCCGGAACAAAAAAGAACACTAAATCGCTTTTACTCTTTCGAGCTTATCGCTGGTATTCAGCGTTACGCAAACCGTAAAGCACCTGAACTGAGTACCCAAAAAGAAGAGTTCTTTTTAGGCGAATTTGGTGGGATTAAAATAACAGCACCTGTTGCGCTGAAACCGGACTGGGATTCCATTCTCAAGAAAAATACAGCCCATACAACTTGTTTCGATATCTATTTAAAAGTAGGACAAGATCCGCTGGATCCGATTCGGATCGGTCTTAATTTATTTGAGCTATTGAGCAAACTGAATAATGGCTATCGCCCTAATAAATATGATAAAAGTGCAATTGTCTTACTGGACGAAATCGTTGAACTAATCGCAGAAAAGGCAAAATCCAGCAGCGAAATCAAATTTTATGATGGCCTAAAGCGGGTTTATAGTGCAAGAGCGGACGATGACATGATTACTATCAGTGGCATGGAGGGATAACATCATGTATCCCATTGCAACAAATTTAAAAGTTAGTAATAACCAGCTGGATAGCTACCTTCCAATACGTAATAAGAATAACAATATTGACTGGCAAATCGTAACAGGTTTAGTACTAAGCTATGCCGTGAAGTATAAAATCGATACTTACAGTCTCGAGCAGTTTCGCGAGGATTGTAAAACTCATCTGCAAATATTGATCGATGAACCCGCGTTCTTGTCCGTGCTGGAACGGATGTATTTTTCCAGTCAGGATATTTTTCGTGTATCTCCCCTTTTCTTGCTGTTCCACGCTCAGTTTGATGGTGAAAAGATAAGTGCAGGCTCGACTGCCGACAAACGCCTTGGAACACTGTTTGCCAATTTGATGAGAGATTTTAGCCTTAATCACCCGATACAAGATAAGTTGAATTTTATTGAAAAAGAGATGCTGAATAAGCTCAATAAAAAATTAATCCGACTGGGTGAGGGGCCATTTGCAAAAGAAAAACCTTATTTACCCTATCTGGTAACGTGTTTTCAGTCTGATTTGGCGTTTCTGGCAGAGCATCCACAATATCTTTTGCAGGAACTGACCAATACTCTACGTTTGTACGCCTTTAGTTGGTGCGCACAACTGGCGCTCAATCTGGACAACTGGCAAGACGGCGAGCCGCAGAGTAAATCATTGTTCTTTATCCTCGATACTGAAAAAGCTAGCTCAGAACGAGATAAAATAAAGCTCTTCGGCTATAAGTGGTTTGCCCGCCAAAGTGAAAAATTGTTCCCCATACTCTCTGCATTAGAGGTATTACAAGTAAAAGGTGAGGAAAAGCGCCCTCTTTGGCAGGTATATCAAGATTGTTTAGGTTATTCAGATACATCGAATCGAGTACTGAATGAACTCAATAATTATATACAGAAGTTTATCAGTAAGGAGGAGCGAGATCTTCCTGAACGCGATCGTGCTACAAACCTGGAAGATGCCTTTAAACAGCTGTTATCTGTTGCCGTTGAACAGTTTCAGGGTAAGAAAACCGAGCGAGCAGCGGTAAATCGCAAATACATCAACGAGCTGGAAAGCCAGATTTGCACTGACTTCATTCAGGTTCGTGGCCGAGCGGGGAAAGTGCTGGTACTGAACCAGGATCGACTACTGCTACTAACTAACCTTACCGTGGGTAAAAACAAAAAACTCCGTCTGCATGAGCTGCTACGTGGTTTTGAGCAACGCGGATTTTATCTGGATAACCAGTCTACACAAATGCTGGTTGCGTTTTATGAACGCATGGGAAATGTGGAGAGAATGAGTGACAGTGGAGACGCCGTATATGTCCGTAAAACAGTATGAAACCTATCTGGCAGAAACCTTCATTGAATGGGTTAGCAGCATCATCCAGCCTGGTGAGCGCTACCAGTTTAAATCTCCCGATCCGGATAACGCCTTAAAGCTCTGGAAGGCTTTCGACTCTTTAGCAAATGGAAATAAACTAGAAATTGCACCGGAGCAATTTCTTACCTACGTCCAATGTAATAATATCCAGCTTATTCCGGTACTGCACGGCACCACTACCCCTGCATTCACAGAAAACTATATTTCTCATTTACGCGATCAGGTTTCTGGCCGCAATGGCATTTTTGCCCAGACAGCGTTGTTGATTATCCACAACAGCATGCTGGATACCTTACTCAATAGTACCAAAGATGTCGCTGCACCGGATGCTATCTGGCATCCAGAAACCTTCCGTCACCAGCTCGAAAAGTTAATCACAACGGACAGCGCCCGTTCTCAAGTATCCCGCTGTTTGCTGAGCGATCAGTTGACAACAATATTGGATGAAGGCGCAACGGTTTTTGGATTTTCATCGTTATACCGTCTGCTGGACGACGGCAATCTGGATTTCTCAGAGCTAAAGTTATTCAACGATAATAACCTGCTGAATTTTAGTGATAAGCAGTTGCGCGCCCGGCTCAATGAAAACCAAAAGTTATATCGCCAGATAGAGGACAGTGTTGAACGCTACAGCGGGCAACTGGAGAATGTACTAACTGAATTTAGTGCAAAATTCATTCAGGAGCATTTCGTTGACAATGACGATTGGCGTGAGCTTGATTTCTCCGTCTACCTGAATGAAAAAGCACAAAACAGTGAACAGAAACTGGTGTTGGAAAACATTACTGCTGAAAACGGTGAGGTCTGGCAAAGAGCCAAAAGCACCAGTAAAGCAGGTAAACGAGATATCAGTGTTCTGGTTCAGGTTCTACCGGGGCAGTCACAAGTTGAGCTGGAGTTTATCTTCCAGGGTAACGACCTTCAGGACAATCAGGTAAAAATTGCTCATCATCGTCCATTACAGAAAGAACGATTCTGGCGTACTAGCCGGCTCGGGGGGAGAAACTCTAAGATACTGGCATCAGTGCCTTTTGATGGTCGGCCCTGCTTCTTTAGCCTCGAAATCATTAACCGCAATAACTCAGCAGAAGAGTACAAGTTTCGCCTGCTGTTAGTTGAACAAGGGCAATTCTGGCTTAATGAAATCCAGCATTGTTATCGTATTGAACCTGGTAAAGGTCAATTAACTCTGCAACTGGAAGATAATGAGCTACGTATTGCAGAGTTCGGCGACAAGACCTGTTTACTTGATGAAGAAAGTGATTATGTTGATTGCCGCCATTATGCACTCGTTAATTTTGAAACGCTGGCGAATCAAAGTGAGCTGATCAAATTTACCTTGATTTCAGGTGACTCCCGTTTACTGTTTAACATCGAAGGTCCAGGAGCAGAGGAAGGATTAACACTGCCTCTGCTTTTTGATCAGGGTCGTTTCAATAAACTCTTTAAAGAAGAAGGGAATGCAACCTGGAACAAGTTGAAAGGTCGCGTCATCCTGGACAATATCGAACATAATGTGGTTGGTGTTCGCCAGCAGTTGCTTATGCAAGAGTACGCCCTGATCGAGCGTAATCTGCTCAGCACTGGCAGTAATGGTAGTGAGTTTGCACTGGATGAGCTTCTGGCGAGCTATCCCGACCTCCATAATGCGTACCACCAATTGTTCGTTTACTATCAATGTCGAAATACCCTGCCGAGTCTGGTGTCATGGTCAGCGGAATATCGTGTATTAGTCAGTCACATGATCGCTACTTTTGAACAGGCATTACAGCAAATCAGTCTAAGCAGAGCATTAACCATCCAGGAAAAACGTCTGTTACATCTGGGGATTTGCCGCGGCGACGATTATGAACGTCTCTCGCCTCTGCACCCATTGGTAATGGCTTATCATTTACAGCTAGCTGAAACTATTATCGCCGAGCCCGGATACCCCGCATCAGCTTCCTTCGCTTCATTACCAGAGATTACTCTCGATCGTCTGGTCGTCTCTGGCCTAATGCCATTTGTGTATCATAGCGAACATGAATACGCACAGTTACAACCGATGGTAGAAAATCGCTTCTGGATAGATATTGTTCCCCAGCGCCAGATGAGCCACGAATATGTTAAGCGTCTGGTGAAAGACAAGCTAAACGAATTTACAGATGCCTATTCTCGGCTGTTCCAGAGTGCAGGAAATAATGCCCTGGTTATTAATGCTATTAATATGGGGGAAGCCAGAGAGCTATTCCTGGGACTGGTAGATTATTTTAAGCAGGAAAAAGATAACGCAATTTCGATACACGTAAACTGTTATGACGAACGTCTGCTACCCAATGCCTTTGACCGCTTTGCCGAAAGCGGCAGCTATGAACAACTTAAAAATGATCTTGGTCTGAACAGCGGTGCGTGGCGTTCTGAAGCCGATATGTTGATCGATCTGCTCCGCAGTCGCTTAACATTCAGCAAATTTATCCTGCCACCGGAAAGCGATCAACTGGCTTACGCCCATCTCGCATTTTTCACCAACACCGCACCGGTTGATTGCCGCCAAATTCGCATTGAGGATGCTGCCAGCGGGGTTTTATGTCATGGCTTGATTGCAGGCGAAGGGGCTGAAACACAAGGCGATGCTTACTTTACCGCGTTTGGTCTGCGTAATGTCGATACTGAATCGTCTTGCGCCCTGCGTCTCGCCCGCTTGTTAGGCTGTCTGTGGCAACCGGCACGGCAGAGCAACAGCCAGTATCACGGTCAGGGAATTAGTCTGGCTGTCAGCGGTAACTTTAAGCAACTGCTGAATCGCTCTTATGATAGCTCTCTCTGGACCACAATTATCGACCCTAAGGTCACACTCGATTTCTTTACTAGTCAAAAAGATGTCGTACTAATTCATTACTCTGACCAGTACACCAGTTGTGCTGGTTATGACGCCGTAACCGTCACAAAACAGGTTGAGTTGTTCCTGCGTCTCCTTCAAACAGGACAATCCACCGTTGATAGCCAGCAACTACTTGCTGAATTTAATGCCTTTAACGGTGAGTGGCTGTTGAAAATGTTGCGTTCAAATGAAAAGGAGCGCAAAGAAAAACACGGCATTATCGGTGCATACAAATTCGTACAGTCTATGCTGCTCCAGTCAGATATTTGCTGGATCCCACTGTCAGTAGCTGAGATGATCCGCGTGTCCGGCAATGTCGGGCTGAGAATGAAAGAAAGCGATTTATCGCGCCATTTACAGGGTTATCAGAAAGGAGCGATCTCTGACGATGTGCTCTTTGTCGGCTTCAAAGATAACAACCTGTATCTGTTACCACTTGAAGTAAAAACAGGAGCTCGCCCCGATTACAACCATGCGGGGCAGCAGGCCCGCGAGCTAAAACGCTATTTACAGCAAGATATTCTTGGGCCGCAAACTCTGGCATCACAACTATACCGGGCTCTTTTTATCCGTCAGGTATTAATGCAGGTAGAGAAGTTGCGTTTGTATGGAGTACTGGATAACGACAAGCTATCCCCTCTTCTGGAGCGACGCGAATGGTGGCTCACTGGCGATTATCAATTAGGTGAGCTTGCTGACTATGCAGAAGGTTTTGTGGTAGCGCATGTAGACAGCGGAACCTGTTTTGGTCTCTCTTATAAAGAGACAGTAGAAAAGATCTTACAGATTGAGATCCCTTACTCATTGCTTCCATCGTTAATCGCAGCGCAAGGAGATCAACCTCCACTAGCCGAACGCTATCGGGTACCGGAAAAGTATCTGCTCAAGCCAGAGTGTGATGCCAATGCTTCGTGCCCGGGACAGGCGGTAACAACAACTGAGCTGCAGCCCATTTCTACACCGAAGCTTCCACAACCTGGAGTATTGGCACTGACTCCCGGTAATGTCAGCAATGCGCCATTACAAGTCTTGTTTGGTCATGATGCTGTACACCAGAATCCGTTGTATTGGGAGCCAACTAACACAGCTAAGTTCATGAATACCAACACCGGTATTATTGGAACGATGGGTACCGGGAAAACTCAGTTTACTAAATCGCTGGTTACGCAACTGATGCGCAATCAGTCCTGCAACGTTGATGGTAAACCGATTGGCTTACTGATCTTCGACTATAAATCCGATTACGTAGATGATGCGTTTCTGGAAGCTACGGGCGCTAAGAGGTATCAGCTATCGTTGTTACCTTACAATCCATTATCGTTATTTGGTGATATGCCCATGTTACCGAGGCATACGGCCATGGCATTCGCTGAAACAATGGGCAAAGCGTATAACCTTGGCGTAAAACAACGCATGAAGCTGGTTACGCTAATAATGGAGTGCTATGACTTAGCTGGAATAGTGCCTCATGATCGATCAACATGGAATCGTATAGCACCGACTATCGAAGATGTGTGGCAGCAGTACCTGGCACAAGAGAAAGTCGACGAAGATTCATTATATGCTGCGCTTTATAATCTGGCTGGTTTCCAGATTTTTGAAACAGATCCAGAGAAGATGACCAGTTTGTACGATCTGGTTGATGGAGTCACAGTTATCGAGCTCGCGGGTTATCCATCAGAGATTCAAAACCTGGTAGTTGCACTGACACTGGATCTTTTTTATGCGCAGATGCAAAAGCGTGGAAAACCGACGGTGCGCGGTGATTATCGTCAGCTAACCAAAATGATTCTGGTTGATGAAGCCGATAACTTTATGCGCCAGGACTTTGCCAGCTTGCGTAAAATTCTTAAAGAGGGCCGCGAATATGGTGTAGGGGCGATCCTATCAACACAAGAAATTACCCACTTTAAAACAGGCGAGAATAATTATGCTTCTTATATTCTCACTTGGGTGATTCATCGAGTTTCTGAGATCAAAAATGCGGATATTAAGGCAGTATTTAACATCGACGAAAAAGGTGATCAGGAGTCTCTAATGGGACAGATTCGGCAACTTGAAAAGCATTTTAGTTTATATGTCGATGGGGATAAGCAGATTAAGAAGATGCATGATCGGGCTTTTTGGGAGCTAATGAAAAATGAGGGGGGATTATGATTATTAGAGATACAACTAACAAAATAAAAAGCGTCTACACAGAAATAAAAGATGGTGATCTTGATTTGCGCCCTAATTTCCAAAGAGGTGAAGTCTGGACATTAAATAAGAAAAAATTGTTGATTGATTCTATATTAAGAGAATGGTACGTCCCACCAATACATACAGTAGCACTAGGTGTTGGTAAATCGGAAGTGCTGGATGGACAACAACGATTAACCGCTATCAAGGATTTTCTTGATAACCAGTTTGCAGTAGATGGCAATATTGAACCAAAAGATGAAGAGATTCTTGCATTGCATGGGAAAAAATTTAAAGATTTACCTATCGATGTACAAAAGAAAATAGAGAGATTTGGTATAACAATTTATGAGATTACTGAATACAATTTAGGTGAGCCAAGTGAGTTATTCTATAGACTAAATCAAACAGTTAAACTAACCTCGTCAGAAGCAAGAAATGCTATTTTTGGAGACGTGAGAGATGATATTTCTTCATTTGTCACATATATGGATGAGCTTGGAGTTGGGAGGAATATATTAGGGTTTAGCAATTCCAGAATGGCTTATAATGACTTATTATCTAGAGTGTGTTTGTTGCTGGAAAAAGGTAGCATACGATATCAATTAAGTGATGCAACACTAACAAATAGATATCGGGATGATACTAGCTTTGATTCAGATATATCAAACGCAATTAAATCCACAATTAAATTCTTTGGCTATCTATCTAAGTACTCTTCTCAAGAAGATATAAAAACAAATTTAACAAAAGCATCATCACTTAACTGGATATATCTTATCTGTTGTATGAATATCCATTCCGATGGTATTGATGTCGAGAAGTTATATAGTGCTTTTATTTATTTAGAGACTGCGAGGACATGTATCAAAACTAATGAGCGATTCCCTAAAGATGTAGTTGATTTTTTTGGAATTGGTCAGGCGAATCTACGTGAACTAATGATGATTTACATAGAGCGTTCTTCATCACGGGTAATGTCCATAGGTTCTATAATTATAAGGGATATAATACAGAATTTTGCATGTTACATGGCTGGAATTGTGCCAGTACACTTAACTGATGTTGATACCAATCATCTTGAAAAATTTGCCGATGCATTAAGACATGAAAATGATGTTAAGTTCTTAATTGAAGATATGGCCGAAATTTGGAAGGAAACTGGATTATGAGACAGGCTAAATTTAATGATGGATGGCGAAGGACTCAAGAACTATCTAACTACAACTGCCAGCTTCGCCAAGTATCTATTAATGATGCTAAAGGCGTATCTGACAAATTTTGTTTGGAATTAGACAATGGTATATCTGTACTTTGTGGTAAAAATGGTGTTGGCAAAAGTACTATTTTAAAATCTATTTATTCGTGTATTAAAAAGAATGGCTTGGTCAATAAT